>NZ_FR898004.1:0-18335 GCF_000437175.1 Ruminococcus sp. CAG:330
ACTTCTCCCCGTCCGGTGCCATGCGGCTGTATCTGCGGTAGGCGTGCCGCCACTGCCGTCTGGAATTTCCCGGCGCCGAACGGGAGAACGCAGCCTCTCCCACTTGTAAATTTTCCACATAATCACAGTATGCGCCGTCGTCGGATTCCTCCACGGGATGGGCGTTCCAGTGCGCCAGAAACCAGCTGCGCAGATGATACCAAAAGCGCCGGACTGCCTGCCAGACCTCCCGCCGTTTCCAGACCAGCACCGCAACAATCGCCGCCCAGCACAGAATCCAGAAGAACGTGGAGAGCCACGTGCTCCACCAGGGCGCCGACTGCTGCGCCAGTTCACCCGCTTCCTCCGCAACTTCCGAGGACTCCTCCGAAGTGCCGTTGCCGGAAAAGCAGTTGAGAAACCACCGCAATGCCGCCCAGAGCACTGTCAAAATTTTCGTAAGGAGCCAGCGCACGCCGTGGGCAGCCGGTTTGCTGCACAGGAGCAGGAGTCCCCCGATGCCAAACAAAGCACCCATGAGCAGCCGGTTTCGGCGCTGCACCTCCCGTGGCAGCTCCCACTCCTCTCCATCTCTGCCGTGCAGAACACGCCGGAGCGCCTCCTGATTGTGTGCTGCCGCAAAGACCGCACTCTGTCCCGCCAGAAGCAGCACATGCGGCAAACCGGAGGCATTGGGACAGTGCAGGCGGAGCAGCAGTCCGGCAGCCACCTCCCACGTGCAAACGCCGGCAAAGACATAGGGATGCGCCAGCGTTTCCGGCGGGAGAAAGAGCAGACGAGTGCCGCCAAAGAATGCGCCGGCAGCAGCAGCGCCCAGCAGGATCCGAAAGAAAACCGTATCCAGCGGCGCCAGAAATGCAGCGCCAACACCCGCCAGTGCAGAAAGCGTCCACAGCGCACTGTTCACCCATCTGGGATGGCGGTAGTAGGTGCGGCACACCAGCAGAATCCCGCCCAGTCCCAGCCAGAGCAGCAGTGCCAGAAGTCCAGCCATGCCCCACGCAGACAGACCGGCAGGTTTGCCGTCCCACACGCAGAGCAGCGCCGTCAGAGGATAGGCGCACGCCGTCAGCGATGCGATCAATGCCAGATGCAGGGCTGTTCGTCCGTTCATGCGTTCGTTCCTCCCTCCGAAAATTCCGGCACCAGACAGTCCGCACAGTGCGCCAGATCTCTGGCGTTCCCCGTGACTGCCACAGCGCCGTGCGTCCGCTGTTTCCATGCGGCAACAGACGCATCGCTATACGGCGTGACCAGAAGCAGCTGCTCCCCCCAACCGGACGGTGCGCCCTGTGCCAGCAGCTTCGGCATGGACAGCAGCGATTCCAGCCGGAGCTGCGCCAGAAGCGCCATGCTCTGCCGGTACATGGATGCGCCGGTGCCGTACCGGGTGCGGATTCCGCTGCCGTTTTCCCCCGATTCGCCGATACAGAGCCGGACAGACCGCCCCTGCTGCAGCGCCTCCCAAAGACACTGGGCGCACACACGGATGGTGTGCTCCTGCAATGGCGCATCCTGTGTCATTCTGCCGGCATCCGCCGGATGGGTTTCCAGACACAGCAGAATGGTCATGGTTTTCTGTGCCGTCGGCTCCTGCTTGCGCACCAGAAGCGTTCCGGCGTGTGCCGACGCCTTCCAATGTATCTGGTTCCATGCATCCCCCGCCGCATAGGGACGGATGCCCGCCGTCAGAAACGGATCGGAGAAAATGCTCTGCGCCACGGGACGCTCTCCCATTCCCATACGGAAGCACTTGGGCAGCAGCAGTCCGGCGCTGCAAAACCGCCTGGGAAACACCGTCAGCGTTCCGCCCAGTTCCTCCGCCGGAAGGGAGAGCCGCACCGCTCCCAGCAAGTCCGCCGTCACCAGCACCACATGCTCCACCGCATATACGCCACGCTTTTCACAGGTCACCTGCCAGACACGGCTGACCCTGGCGTGGCCACGCACCGAGAAAAATCCCGTGACAAATCGGGTGGAACCGCTTACCGTGCTGTGGGACTCCGGAAAGTCCAGCCACGGCGACAGGGTCAGCTCCGCCTTCATCCACGGAATGGGCAGCGCCTTGTCGTTGGTCACGGTTTCGGTAAAGGAAACCGTTTCGCCCTCTGTGGCGTGGGCATCGGAGAACTGACAGCGGTAGGACAGCCCACGAAGCCCATATTTCTGATACAGTCCGATCTCGGCAAAGAGCACCAGCAGGATTAGACCGATTCCCACTAACAGTTCCATGCAGTTTCCTTTGGCACCGGCACCTGTTCCAGCAGCTCCTGCACCACCTGACGGCATACGGCGCTTTGCTCCGTCCAGACGTTCCCCTGCACCTGCATCCGGTGCGCCATGCTGTCCGCTGCCAGATGCTTGATGTCGTCGGGGATGACATAGCTGCGCCCCTGCATGGCTGCAAACGCCTTGGAAACCCGCAGCAAGTCCAGCATGCCACGGGTGCTCAGTCCCAGCTGCACCTGCGGATGCTGACGGGATGCCTGCGTCAGATCCGCCAGATATTCCTGCACCGCACGGGAAACCGCCACCTGTTCCAGTTCCCTGCGTGCTGCCACGATCTGCTGCGCCGAGATCACCGGCACAGGCACTGGCATGGTCATGGGACGGGACAGCAGCGCCAGCTCCTGCTCCCGCTCCGGATAACCGAGGGAGAGACACAGCAGAAAGCGATCCAGCTGCGCCTCCGGCAGCGGAAATGTTCCTTCCATCTCCACCGGGTTCTGGGTGGCAATGACAAAGAACAGCGCATCCAGGGGGTGCGTGGTGCCGTCCACGGTAACCTGATGCTCCTCCATGCACTCCAGCAGTGCGGACTGGGTGCGTGGTGTGGCACGGTTGATCTCGTCCGCCAGCAAAATCTGGGTGAACACAGCACCCTCCCGAAAGACAAAGCGCTTCTCCGCCGGATCAAAAATGCTGACTCCCACCAGATCGGACGGCATCAGATCCGGCGTAAACTGGATGCGCCGGAATGTCGCCTCCATGGACTGCGCCAGTGTTCGTGCCAGCGTGGTCTTTCCCGTTCCGGGAATGTCGTTAAGGAGCACGTGCCCGCCGCAGAGCAGCGCTGCAAGCAGCTTGTCCACCACATCCTCCTTGCCCAGAATCACCTGCGAAATGCTGTTTCGCAGCGCCTGTGTTACTTCCTGTATTTTTGACATTGTGTGATATTCCTTTCTAAAAGCACTCGATTGTTTCCATATGATATCATACCACATCTGCCCCGTCCTGTCCAGACGCAAAACAGGCGGACAGAAAATTTTCCGTCCGCCTGCGCTAAAAATTCATTTCCTGATTACATTACGCTTCCGCAGCCTCGGCCTCGGCATCTGCAAACTGGCTCTGGTACAGCTTTGCATAGAAGCCCTGCTGTGCCATCAGCGTTTCGTGCGTGCCCTGCTCCATGATATCGCCGTGATTCATCACCAGAATCCAGTCCGCACTCTTAATGGTAGAAAGCCGGTGGGCGATGATAAAGCTGCTCTTTCCAGCCATCAGCTTTTCGAATGCCTTCTGAATGCGCTGTTCTGTGCGCAGGTCGATGCTGCTGGTCGCTTCATCCAGAATCAGGAACGGCGGGTCTGTCAGCATGATACGGGCGATACAGAGCAGCTGCTTCTGTCCCTGTGAGAGTCCGCTGCCGTCCTCGGTGAGCACGGTGTCGTACCCCTTGGGCAAACGGCGGATAAAGCCGTCGGCATAGGCAGCCTTGGCAGCCGCTTCGATCTCCTCCCGTGTGGCATCAGGTCGGCTATAGGCGATGTTCTCCGCAACCGTACCGGTGAAGAGCCACGTTTCCTGTAGCACCATGCCGTAGCAGGCACGCAGGCTGTCCCGTGTCACCTTACTGATGTTCTGCCCTGTGACGGAGATCGTGCCGCCGTCCACATCGTAGAACCGCAGCAGCAGATTGATAAGCGTCGTCTTTCCGCAGCCGGTGGGGCCGACAATGGCAATCTTCTGCCCGTTGCGCACCTTGAGGTTGAAGTCCGTAATCAGCGGACGGGAGGGCACATAGGAGAACTTCACGTGGGACAGTTCCATGGTGCCGTCGCAGTTTTGCAGCGTCGGAAGATGGCTGTCGTCCGATTCCACCGGTTCGTCGATGGCATCGAATACACGCTTGGCAGATGCCACGGCATTTTGCAGTTCCGCCACAACGCCGCTGATCTCATTGAACGGTTTGGTATACTGATTGGCAAAGGTGAGGAAGCTTGCCAGCTGACCGACGGTGATGGTGCCGATGAGGGGCACATTTCCCGTTGCCGCCAGTGCGCCGCAGATGCCGACTGCCGCATAGATCAGGGCGTTGACGAATCGGGTGCTGGGGTTGGCGAGCGAACCAAAGAACGTTGCCCTGGCACCGGTGCGCTGCAATTCCAGATTGTATTCGTTGAAGCGCTTCTCCGCCCGTGCCTCATAGTTGAACGCTTTCACAACCTTCTGCGAACCGATCATCTCCTCGGTGAGTCCGCCCAGCGCACCACGTGCCTCAGAGGATTTCAGGTAGGAGGAACGGGACATCTGCGTCAGCTTCGCAGCCACCAGCAGCGAGAGCGGTGTCAGAATCACCACCAGAATGGTGATGGGGATGTTGATGGTCAGCATGAACACCAGCGTTCCCAGAATGGTGAAGATTCCCGTGATAAACTGGGTGAACGCCTGTAAAAAGCCGTCCGAGATGATCTCCATGTCGGACACGGCACGGCCAATCAGGTCGCCCCGTGTCTGCCGATCCAGATAACTTAGGGGGACGTGCTGCAAATGGGTGAAGAGATCGCAGCGCAGCTCACGAATGGTATTGGCGGCAAGGCGGTTGGTGCAAAGCGCCATCAGCCACTGGAACAGGGCGCTGACGGCAATGGTTGCCGCCAGAACGATGGCAACCTTTCCGAGGGCGGGGAAATCTACCTTGTGCGTCCCCGCCACGCAGTCCACTGCCTTACCGATGAGCACCGGCACAAACAGGGAGAGCCCCGTTCCGATGAGGGCAAAGAACAGCATTCCCACCACTTCTTTCCGGCAGGACTTTGCATAGGATAAAATACGCCGAATGACAGAAAACATATGCCTCTTCCCTCCTTACTGCATCTGGGTGCGGTAGATATCCGCATACACCGGACAGTGTTCCAACAGCTGGTCATGAGTGCCATAGCCCACGCAGAAGCCGTCGTCCATGACCAGAATGTGATCTGCATGCTGAATGGAAGTGGCACGCTGAGACACAATGATCTTGGTGACGTTCTGCATCTTCGTCTGAAGCGCACGGCGCAGCGCCAGATCTGTGGCATAGTCCAGTGCACTCATGCTGTCGTCCAGAATCAGCACAGAAGGCTTGCCGGTAATGGCACGGGCAATGGTCAGGCGCTGTTTCTGTCCGCCGGACAGGCTTCTGCCGCCCTGCGCCACCGGTGTCTGCAAGCCGTTTTCCGTCTGGCTGACGAACTCCCACGCCTGTGCGATCTGACACGCCTCGATCATCTGGTTCTCATCTGCGTCAGCGTTGCCCCAGCGAAGGTTGTCCGCAATGGTGCCGCTGACCAGCGAGGCTTTCTGCGGTACGACGCCAATCAGGTCACGGAGAGAGTCCAGCGTGTACTTCCGCACGTCCTCGCCGTACAGCTGCACGCTGCCCTCGGTGACGTCATAGAAGCGGGGAATCAGATTAATGATGGTACTCTTGCCGCTGCCGGTACCGCCGATGATGCCCAGCGTTTCACCGGCATTCAGAGAAAAGCTGATGTCGTGCAGTGCCGGTTCGCCGCCGTCCGGATAGGCAAAGGTGACGTGGTCGAAAGTCAGCACCGGAACCTGTTCCTTTTCGGTTGCGTTCAGGCTGCCGCTTCGGATATCCGGCTCCTCCGCCAGAACGTCCGAGATACGCTTGGCAGATGCCGCCGCCTTATTAAAAGAAACGAGCAATTCCGCCATTCGCACCATGGAGAGTGCGATCTGCGTCATATAGTTGACGAAAGCGGTCAGTTCGCCCTGCGTCAGGTGTCCTGTATCCACACGAATGCCGCCAAACCAGAGCACAGCGACGATTCCCATGTTCATGATAAAGAACGAGGCTGGGTTGAGAATAGAGCCCACCCGTCCCACGATGATGGAGCGGCGGGCAAAGACATCGCAGTCCTCCCGATAGGAGCCGATCTCCTCCTGCTGTCTGGAAAACGCACGAATGACACGCACGCCGTCCAGATTCTCCCGTGTGTGGCGGGCGATGTTGTCCAGCTTGCTCTGGTTCTTTCCGTACTGGGGAATCGTCCAGCTTGTCACGGAATAGAGCAGAATCCCGATCACCGGAATGGCGATGAGGAAAATGACGGACAGCTTCAGATCAATGCGCATTGCCATGATTGCCGCACCGATGATCAGGAACGGGCAGCGTGTGGCAAGGCGGATCATCATGTTCAGACCGGACTGCACCGTGTTGGTGTCGCTGGTGATTCGGGTAATCAAAGACGCCGTTCCAAGCCGGTCAATCTCGCTGTGGGAGAGCGTGTTCACGTGATGATACAGCTCCCGCCGCAGCGCCGTGCCGAATCCGTAGGCGCACTTTGCGGCAAAGTACTGGCAGATCACCGCAAAGCACAAGCCGCACGCCGCCAGAATCAGCATCACGCCGCCCATCTTCCAGATGTAGCCCGCATCCCGATTGGCAATACCAACGTCAATGATTTTGGCAGTGACCAGCGGAACGATCAGTTCGAAGATGGCTTCCAGCAGCTTGAACACCGGCCCCAGAATGCACTCCTTCCAGTATCCCTTCATATAGGGGATCAACCGTTTCATACAAACACTCCTTTTGGGACAGCACTGCATAAAAATTGCGGACAACGTCTGGTGCTGTCTTTTGTTTTGTCTTTTTATTATATCTCACTTTCCGGAAATTTGCAAGGGATGCGTATAAATATTTACCGGCGGAGCAGAATAAGGGCGGAGGTGGTTTGTATGAAAAACCAAGCAAAACACAGCGCCGCACGATTCCGCGGATTCTACACGGCGCTTGGCATCAGCCTTGCCATGATCGGCGCAGCCTGTTTCTTTGCGTACCGGCAGACCAGCAGCACGCTAGAGGAAAATCTGAATTCCCTCACGGAAATTGCAGAACTGCCCACGGCTGCCGTCACGGATCAGATTCAGGCGCCGGTCATCGGCGTCAAAACCGACGTCGCCAAGGAAACACAGACCGTCACGTCCGCAGCAGCACAGACGCAGGCAGAAACGCAGGCGGAAACCGAGGCGCTCACCGATGCCCCTGAAACACAGCCGGAGGCAGAAGCGCCGGCGCATCACCTGACTGCACCCCTGACGGAATACACGGTGCTGACACCGTTCAGTGCCGGCGAGCTGGTAAAATCGGAGACCACCGGTACATGGCAGACGCACAACGGTGTGGATCTTGCCTGTGAAGCCGGTTCGGATGTATACGCCATCGACATCGGCACGGTGTCCAGTGTCTGCAACGATGCGCTGTGGGGCTATACCGTCACCATCGACCACGACAACGGCGTAACCAGCCGGTACTGCGGGTTGGACGGTTCTCTGGAAGTGCGGGAGGGCGATGCCGTCCAGAGCGGACAGAAGCTGGGAACAGCGGGAAATACCGCCGATATTGAGAGCTCGCAGGACTCCCATCTGCATCTGGAGATCCGCAGGAGCGGAGAATATCTCGACCCCATGGCATATTTGCAATAGCCAAACAAAAACTGGTACAGCGCTCGAACTGTACCAGTTTTCCGTTTTCATTTTGTCTGACGCACGTCATTTGAATTTTCCGGCAGATACCAGTAGGAGTGGAAGCCATAAAGGTACGTTCTTGCCCCCTTGGGCATCTGTATCAAAGCATTGATGACATTGTAATAGTCCCCGATGCCCATAGGGATGGAAGTTGCTCCCAGTACCCCCAGAAATCCCAGCTGCGGAAAAATCAGATACAGCAGAAACGGCACAAACCCGAACACCAGATTCGGCATCAGGCTCATCACAACGAAACGGCTCTTGCTCATATCTTCCGGCGCAACCACGAACAGCAGCCCGTTTTTCAGATTGGCGTAGATATACGCCTCTTTCCGGCAGCAAATGGCGTGAATAAACTCATGGGGAATCAGACAGGCAAGTGCGACCAGAATTCCTGCCCAATATACGTAAAAATGCTCCACGATCACATCAAAACCGCCACGTAGCAGTACGATGGCATATGTTACTGCCAAAAGCGGAACGGAAAGCAAATTCAAAATCAGCCCCAACTTTTTTATGTTGTCAATTTCTTTGAACTTCACCGCATTGGGCTTGTGCTCTCCGTGCGGCAGGTGTTCCACATTGCCGTCAAAATTTCCCTTCCATTTGATTCGCATTCCCGTTCTCCTCAGTCATACTTCCGGAACTGTTCCGGTACAGAGGTGTCGAACATTTCCTTGATCTTCGCCATGTTCCAGATCTGGTAGTCCGGACCGGTGCTGGACACGCAGTACGGCAGACCATGCTGGGCAGCCAGCTCGTCGTTATACATGCTGTAGGGGTACAGGCGCAGGTTGGACAGGTTCGAGCCCTCATAGTGGGTGATGATGGGCGAGACCTGCACGTCCTCCACCGTCACCATGCCGTCCGGCTGCACCACCAGCTGAAAGTCTGCCAGCTCGCTGATCAGGTTGAAGTTGTCGGTCTGGGCGGAGATAAAGTTCCCCAGCGAATAAAAGACAAAGCCCTGCGTGCCGTCGTCACGGGTCAGATACTCCATAGTCTGCGCCACGTGAGGATGTGTGCCGATGATGACATCCGCACCCCAGTTGATGATCTTCTGCGCCGTCGCCTTCACGCCGTCCCGCACAGTATAGGTGTCCTCATCGCCCCAGTGGCAGGTGACAACGACCACATCAGCGATCTGCTTCGCCTCCTCGATCTGCTTCTGGATCAGATCGTCCTGCGTGGTGAACGCCACCTCCAGCTCGCAGTTGGCGGGAATGGAATAGCCGTTCAGGTTCTCCGCATAGCCCAGAAACGCCACTGTTTTTCCATTGACCTCCTTGGTGCGGATGTGCTGCATGTCCACATAGTCCCGATACGCCCCGTATGTCAGGATGTCCGGATGCTTGGCGCACTGGGCATCCCAGTAGTCCAGACAGGAGGTCAGACCGCCCACACCCTTGTCCAGCAGGTGGTTGTTGCACAGGGTGATGATGTTGAATCCCATGTCGATGACCTCATCGCCCAGCGGCATGGGCGCATTGAAGTTGAAATCTCTGCCGGTGATCTCATAGTCCCCGTTGCAGATCAGCACCTCCTGATTGATGATGTTCAGGTCGCCGTCAATCAGCCCCTTCACATTGTCATAGCAATAGTCGAAGTTGTATTCCTCTCCGTTTTCGGCGTGTGCCTTGGCGCTGTTATAGACGCACTCCTGCACCAGATTGTCTCCCACTGCCACCACATGAATGGAAGTTGCACCGTCCGCAGCAGTGTCGCCGGTGTTCTCGCCGGATGTGAGTTCGCCTCCCGCCGTAGCAGCAGCCGGCGCATCTGCCGGAACTGCCTCGCTCTCGCCGATTGCCTTGGTACCGCCGCATCCCGTCAGTGCGCCAAGGAGCAGCACCGCTGCACTCAACAGTCCGGCAGACTGTCTGATGGTTTTTCCCCGCATAAGCCTTCTCCCTTTTTCTAAAAAAATTTTCTTTTTCGTCATATCCTGACAGATATCGTTTCTAGTATAGCATATCCCAAAAGAAATTGCAATTGTTTCCGCATTTTTTTCGCAGAATCCACACACCGGAAAACAAAAAAGCATTTCTGTGCATCTTTTTTCAGCCGGCGGGAATGCTATCCTGTGAGAACAGGTCATCCAGCCAAGAAAGGAACTGCCATGAAAGAAAACCATCTGGAACAGCTGCTCCGCCAGCCCATCCGCCCCCGATTTCCGGAAAATCTCACACAAATCCGCACCATTGCCGATGGCTCTTCTGACCTGCTGGTCAACGAGTTTTTCCTCAGCGGACTCCCCGCTGCCCTCCTCTGCTGCGAGGGCATGCTCTCCACCGCCATGATTACGGAGCTGATTCTCAACCCCATCACACAAATCCAGCTGGAACAGCCCACCGCCGCCAAGCTCTTCGCCTACATCCGGAACCGGCGGCTCTTCTCCATCGACCGTGCCGAGGCAGCGACCTACGCCGATCTCTTTCGCTTCCTCAACTCCGGCTTCGCCGTCCTGATTCTGGAGGGCGCAGACAAGGCGCTGGTATTCGGCGTACAGGGCTACGACAAGCGCAGCGTCAGCGAGCCCACCGGCGAGAACAACATCATGGGCGCAAAGGACGGCTTCATTGAAGTGGTGCGGGTCAACATGTCCCTCCTGCGCCGGCGCATGAAATCGCCGCAGCTCAAGCTGGAGCTGTTCGTCAAAGGCAGCAAGAGCCAGACCGACCTGTGTCTTTGCTATATGGCAGACCGTGTTCCCAAAAAGCTGATCCAGCGCATCAAAGCCCGTCTGGACACCATGGAGCTGGAATCCATTCTCTCCTCCGGCTATGTCCAGCCCTTTCTGGAAAACCGGCGGGGCTGCTTTTTCAACACGGTGGGAACGACGCAGCGGCCGGACGTGCTCTGTGCCAAATTGCTGGAGGGACGTGTGGGACTGCTCATCGACGGAACGCCCTTTGCGCTGGTGATTCCCAAGCTGTTCTGCGAGAGCTTCCAGACCATGGACGACTACTGTTACCATCCGGTGTACACCACCTTTATTCGCTGGATCAAGTACGCTGCCTTTCTGGTGGCGGTGCTTCTGCCGTCCCTCTATCTCGCCGTGGCGCTGCACCATCCGGAGCTGCTCAACCGCACGCTGCTGCTGATTCTGGCGGATGCGGAGCAAAATGCGCCCCTCTCCCTCACGGCGGAAACGGTGGGCGTACTTCTGGTGTACGAAATGATTCGGGAGGCGGGACTGCGTCTGCCAAAGGCGGTGGGCGGAGCTGTGAGCATTGTCGCCGGACTCATCATCGGTGACGCCGCCGTTTCTTCCGGACTCATCAGCACCCCCATGCTGACCGTCACCGCCATTGCCGTCATCAGCGGTTTTGTCATTCCCGACCTGAACACCAGCATCACGCTGCTCCGCCTTGCCTTTCTATTTGCCGGCGGCATCTGGGGGCTATTCGGCATCAGCCTGCTGGGGGCAGCCGTGCTCTTCAATCTCTGCGCCGGCGAGAGCTTCGGCTTCCCCATTATGGCACCCGTTGCACCGCTCTACCGCAAGGGGCTGCGGGACACCCTGACCCGTGTCAGCTTCCGCAAGATGCAGTCCGGAAATTTCACTGTGGAGGAATATCATGAATAGTCTGCGCTCCAGCCAACTGTCTGCCATGCTCTTTCTCTCCGCCGCCTTTACCATTTTGTGCCAGACCGCCTCGTGGACGATGGAGGGCATCTTCGGCACAGGCATTGCCGTGGCAGTCCAGTTTCTGTTGTGCGTGCCGATTTTCCTGCTGTACCGGCAGGGCTTCTCCCTCTCTGACGGCGACGTAAAACACCGGCTGCTCTCGACGCTGCTGCTGGGCTATCTGCTGGTACGTGGCGGCGTGTCCTTTGTACGGCTCCAGCGTGCCTCCGATGCGCTGACGCTTCCGGTCTCCGGCAAATTTTTCGCTGCTGCCCTGATTGCGCTGGTGTGCATCTACACGGCGTCGCTGGGCATCCGTGCGCTGGCGAGAAGCAGCACGCTGATTCTGGGGCTGCTACTGTTTGCGCTGGCGGTACTCCTGCTGGGCGCAGTTCCGCAGGCAGAGCCGCAGAACCTCTCCCTTTCCACGGACGACACCATCTTCCGTGGTTTTCTCCGGGAGATGGCGTGCGCCGACGAACTGCCCCTCCTCCTGCTGCTCTTCGACCAAATGGCACACAGGCGGGTTCGGAGCACGCTGCAGTTTCTGGCGGGAAAGCTGGGGCTCTTCGCCTTTCTGGCGCTGCTTGGCATGGCGGTGCTTGGCGATCGCATGGCGCATTCGCCGCTGCCCTTTTTCTCCACCATCTCCGTTTCCCAGCCGTTCAGCACCCAGCGTGCCGATGCCCTCTATCTGGTGATTTTCGTCATGCTGTGCGTGCTGCGCATCACGCTGTTCACCGTGTTTGCCGCAAGATGCCTCGCCCGGCTGCTGCCCCGCCTGCAATACGCCAGCACCATCTGCCTCGGCGGGATGCTTGCCATCTCCGCAGCTGCCGCACACTTCTCCATCTCCGCCGTGTGGCAGATCGCCGCAATGGTGCTCTTCACCAGCCTGATTCCCCTCGGACTGCTGCTCCGACAAAAATTTGGAGGAAAAAACCCATGACACACAAGCGTTTTCTCGTTCTCCCCATGTTTCTGACCGGCGCACTACTGCTGACCGGCTGCGGTGCCACGCAGGTGCGGGATCGTGCCTACGTCCAAGGGATAGAACTGTCCCGCATCGCCGAACCGACCGTCCATCTCCACGACTTTTCCGCCGAATCTGCCGTATCCTCCGGCACCGGCAGCACCTTGGAGACAGCGCTGGAACAGGCGGCGATTCCGCTGGGAAAGGCACTGTTTCTGGGGCACTTGGAATTGATCGCCTACCACGAGGCGGCGTTCAGCGGGACGCTGGATTCCCTTATGACACAATACCGGCTCTCGCCCTCCTGTCACGTCCTGCTGCTGCCCGCCGGCACCGTCCTCGACAACACGGACACCAGCCAGCTGGGCGAACAGCTGCGCCGTGCGGAGGAGAACGGCGTGCTGCCCAAAACCAATCTTTTCGGCATCCTGCGGGAGATGGACAGCACCAGTCAGACGGCGCTGGTTCCCACGTTCATGGAGAATGGCTTCACAGCAGCAATTCTCACCCCGAAAACCCGCCGCAGCATCCTCTCCGCCGATGCTGCTGCCGGTCTCTGCTGGATTCGTGGGGACAATTTCCCCGCACAAATCGCCACGGCAAACCGGCAGACGTACCGCATTCAATCTGCCTCCACACGGCTGGCAGCGGCGGCTCACGGCGACCACGCTGACATCACCGTCCAGATTCAGCTCCGTGGGGAGGGCGACTTTTCCGCCGCACAGGAACGCATCGCTGCCCTTTGCAGCACCGCCATTGACGAATCCGTGCGGCAGGCACAAGCGGATGTGCTGGGGCTGGAGGCGTGTCTGCGGAGCCAGTGCCATCGCTTCTACACCAGCCACGACTGGAGCGAGGTGCTCTCTGCGCTGGAATTTCACATTCAGATACAGGAACGAAACTAATCCCCAAAATATGCTGGTTTAGATTGCGTAAAAGCATAAAGTGCAACAAATGAGGCTCCCCTGAAAGGGGTGATTCCCCATGGAATGGGGACTGTACGAAAAAGGCATCCTGCTCCGGCTGGGGCAGTGCTGCCAATGCTTTTTTTGCCAGCGGCAGCACAGTAAATACCAGCCGTGTCCCCAGCAGCCAGCACCAGTCCGCAGCTTGTTCCGGAGCACATTGCCGCAGTTGGTCGGCTATGGTTTGCAGCAGCTGCGGCGTGACCTTGCCGGACTCCCACTTCCACGGCAGGAAATCTTTCCCCAGCGGTTCGGGGTATTCCGGCTGGCACAGCTGCATCTCTCCGGAAAAGAGAATCCCCTTTTGCCGGCAGAAACAGAAGTATGCCGCCAGTACCTGCTGCCGATCGTTTTCGTCAGTTCCAAACAGGCGGCACACTTTTCGCTCTGCTGTAAGGGCAATGCCGCCCAGCAGCCGGTTGCATCTCCACAGCAGCCAGCTTTCCGTGCTGCCGTCATCTGCGGAAAAACCGCCGGAAACCGGCTGCAACAGGTACGAAGCAGACCGATTTTCAAAATATAGTATTCCAAACTGAGTTTCCAAGAAAGTGCAAAGCTTTGCATGGGAGAGATCGTGCTTCTTTCGCCTGCCATATTCTTCCCGCCGGAATTGCCCCAGTGCCTCAGTCAGGTCGGCAGCGTCGGAGAGCGTTTTCAAATGATTGACAGAGGGAATTTCGCCGCCCACCCAGCGAAAATCGTGCCGGAGAAACTGCGTTTCCAACATTCTGTTGTACGCATAATCGAAAAATGCGAAGCAGCGGCTTCCCAGAGCCTGTTCCGTATCCCGCCGTCGCTGTCTGCCGGCTTTGGAAAAGTAATAGGCTGCTATTTCCGGAAGCAGTGCCGCATACTTGCCGTGGTAGCGGGTGGAAAGACGGCGAATCGTCCACCCATTTCCTTGCAGCGTGACAGAGGCTGTCCCTTCCGGCAAAAGTGCCGTCATGGTGTAATCGTCGAATCCGTCATCACACCGCTTGATGCAGTCGGAGAAGTATCCTGTGACGAACATCTGCGTTCCCGTGGTTTCCTCCGTGAGAATCGCCGATGGGATCTTCTCCAGCAGCAGGCTGTATTGTTTCAGACAGTGCCGCAGAAAATCCATGTCGCAGTACTGCCAGCGATAGAAATATGCCATGTCAGATGCTCCAGTCGATCTCCGGCAGCCCGTGTTCTCGCAGGAAGGCGTTTGCCTTGGAGAAATGCTTGCAGCCGAAGAAGCCATGATAGGCGGACAGAGGGCTGGGGTGTGCGGCAGTCAGCACCAGATGCTGGGGGTGCTGGATCAGGGCTTTCTTTGCCTTGGCGTTGTTGCCCCAGAGCAGGAACACCACCGGTTCTTCCCGCTGGTCCAGCAGCCGGATGACATCGTCTGTGAACTGCTCCCAGCCCTTGCCCTTGTGGGAATTCGCCTGTCCGGCACGCACCGTCAGCACCGTGTTCAGCAGCAGCACGCCGTGCTTTGCCCAGTTGGTCAGCTCGCCGTGCTTGCCGGTGTTGTCGATGCCCACATCGTCCTTGATCTCCTTGAAGATGTTCACCAGCGACGGCGGCGGAGCCACGCCTTTCCGCACGGAAAAGCTGAGCCCGTGCGCCTGATTGGGGTTGTGGTAGGGATCCTGCCCCAGAATCACCGCCCGCACCTTGGCATAGGGGGTGTATTTCAGGGCGTTGAAGATGTCATACATGCCGGGGTAGATCGTATAGTTCCGGTATTCCTCCATGAGGAATTTCCGCAGGTTCTGATAATAGGTCTTGGCGAACTCGCCGTCTAAGATGGTGTCCCAGTCGTTTCCGAAATGTACCATTTGCAAAGCTCCTTCTCTTTGTGTTGCACAGGATATGATACCATTATATCATAAGGACAGCGGGATTGCAACGCCGGCGGGGAAAGTTTTCCCCGGAAATTTGGAGACCTCGCCGAATTTAAATCTTTCAAATCGGCAATGTTGTACAAGTTTTGCCGCGGCTATTGACTAATTGCGAATTTTAGCATATAATAATAAGTAATTGTCAGTCGTGCATGCTGCCGCAGAGGCTCGTCCCCTGCACTGCCGCCATGCACACGCAAGCACACATATTTTGCGGCGCTGGGACAGACAGCCGCCGCACCACAGGAGGCTAAATCGTGAGAAAAGTGAAAAAACCCGTTTTCTTCATCGTATTTGCCGTCATCGCCCTGTTCACCCTCACCACCCTCTTTGGCGTGCACTCCCAGTACGGCGACATCGTGACCACCTATGTTCACGGGGTCGACGATATCCGTCTGGGCATCGACATCCAAGGCGGTGTAGACGTTACCTTTGAACCGGCAGACGACGTAGATGCAACGAAGGAACAAATGGACGCTGCGCTGGAGACCATCAAGCTCCGTCTGGCAAACCAGAACATCAGCGACAGCGAAACGTATCTGGACTACAAGAGCAACCGCATTATCGTCCGCTTCCCCTGGCAGGCAGGCGAAACGAACTTCGATCCGGAAGCTGCGGTCAAGGAGCTGGGCGAAACCGCCGAGCTGACATTCCGCAAGGGCACCGACACCGCCTATGACGACAACGGCGACACCGTTCCCGCCGGCGAGATCGTTCTGACGGGTGCCGACGTGGAGAGCGCCGGAACCGGTGCCACACAAGACGACTCCACCAAGGAATACACCTATATGGTCACCCTGAACCTGAACGACAGCGGTAAGGAAAAGTTCTATGAGGCAACCTCGGAACTGTACCAGTCCAAGGGTCAGATCTCCATCTGGATGGACAACACCATGATCTCTGCGCCCTCTGTCAGCGCCGTGATCTCAGATGGCAAGGCCACCATTACCGGCAACTTCACCTACGAGAGCGCCAAGGAGCTGGCAGACAAGATCAACGCCGGCGCACTGCCGTTCTCGCTGGAAACCACAAGCTTCAAGACCATCTCCCCGACCATGGGCGAGGGTGCGCTGAACGCCATGATCATCGCCGGCATCATCACGCTGGCATGCATCGTCATCTACATGATCGTTCTGTACCGCCTGCTGGGTGTGGTTGCTTCCATCACCCTGATCGGACAGGTTGCCGGCATGCTGGCAGCAGTTTCGGGCTGGTTCGGCTTCATGTCCAGCAGCACGCTGACGATCCCCGGCATTGCGGGTATCATCCTCTCCGTGGGCATGGGTGTTGATGCCAATATCATCACCGGCGAGCGTATCCGTGAGGAGCTGCGCAAGGGCAAGACGCTGGACACTGCACTGCAGTCCGGTTATCACCGTGCGTTCAGCGCCATCTTCGACGGCAACCTCACCGGTATCATTGTTGCCATCGTCCTCATGGGCGCATTCGGCGTTCCCAGCAGCATCTGGGCAAAACTGTTCAACAAGATCTTCTTCTTCTTCGGCGCAACCACCGAGGGCGTTATCTACTCCTTCGGCTTCACGCTGATGACCGGTCTGATCATGAACTTTATCATGGGCGTACTGGCTGCAAGACTCCTGACCATGTCGCTGTCTGGCTTCAAGTGCTTCCAGAACAAAAAGCTTTACGGAGGTGATATCCATGTCAAAGCAGACTAATCCGGAAAAAGAGGGAAAGAAATACGACGTGGACGTCAAGGTCCGCAACTTCTGCGGCAAGGCGAAGATCTTTTTCATCATCTCCCTCGCATTGATCGTCATCTCGCTGCTCTCCACCTTCACCGGCGTGGACATTGCGCTGGAATTCAAGGGCGGTACCATCATCACCTACAGCTATATGGGCGACATGGACGAGTCCAAGCTGGAAAAGGAGCTGACTGCTCTGGTCGGCTCTGCGGTCAACGCACAGGAGGGCGAGAGCCTGGAGGGCAACGCCCACACCCTGTCCCTCTCCTTCAGCTCCAACGAGGGTCTGACCGTAGAACGGCAGGCAGAGGTTACCGACAAGATCCAGGAACTGTATCCGGACAGCCAGCTGGAACTGCTGGACTCCAACGACGTTGACGCACGTTCCGGCGGCGAGTTCTTCGCCAAGTGCCTCGTTGCAGCAGCATTTGCAGCACTGATCCTGATCGTTTACATCGCCTTCCGGTTCAAGCAGATCAGCGGCTGGTCCGCCGGCGTGTGCGCCGTACTGGGACTGCTCTCCACACTGGTGGTCACCTACGGCAGCGTTGTGCTCATCGGCTTCGAGATCGACTCCAACTTCATGGCAGTCATCCTGACGCTGCTGGGCTATGCCATCAACGATACGATCATCATCTACGACCGTATCCGTGAGAACCAGACACTGCTCCCCGGCATGCAGATCGAGGATCTGGTCAACATCAGTTCCTCTCAGTCCCTGCGCCGAAGCATCCGGACCTCCGTCACCACATTCAGCTCCATGCTGATCGTGACCATTGTTTCTCTGGTTATGGGTCTGGATTCCATCCTGAGCTTCTCCGTTCCCATGATGGTGGGCATCGCAATGGGTACTTACAACTCCATCTGCTTCGTTCCCAGCCTGTGGGTATGGTGGCAGAAAAAGCGTGGCATCTCCGTTCTTGCTCCGGTAAAGACCAAGAAAAAAGCCAACGCATAAATTCCGGTAAATTTATCATTCTAACAGCGTCTGTCCCCCTTGGGGACGGGCGCTGTTTCCTTTTGGACACGGAAATCAATTTTCAAAAATATGCCGATTTAAGTTGTGCAAAATTATGAGGTTTGACAAATGAGGCTCCCCTGAAAGGGGTGATTCCCCATGGAATGGGGAAATGTCACGAAGTGACAAAAGGGGACCGCTCGGTAAGAGCTGGCAGTGCGTAGCACTGACTGAGGGGTTTCCCCACTTAATACCGAAAACATCATAAAAAATTTTACGAAAAAACCTCTCCACCGCCTATCGGCGGTCCCCCTCCCCTTTCAGGGGAGGCTTTAGAAGATAATTGATTCGGATGCATTGGCATTCATTTGACGTTCCTCGGGAAATGTGCTACAATAAACACAGAAACCTGATGCGGTTCGGGAGCGCTGGTGTGTGTACAGAAACCTCTGACAAAACCAGCGGACACGGCACGCCGTGTC
>NZ_FR898004.1:18395-48322 GCF_000437175.1 Ruminococcus sp. CAG:330
TGCGCTTCCCGAATCCATCAGAAATCACTGGGGGTATTCTGCATTGAACCAATTTCGAACCGGACTCCGGCTGCTCCGGCAGCACTTCCCTGCGCTCATCGTCTTTGAGCTGCTCTGGAAGCTTCTCACCGTCCTCATCATTGCGCCGACACTGGGCGGTCTGGTACAGGCTGCCATTCGTGCGGCGCATCTGCGCTATCTCACCAACTCCAATCTGCTCCAATTCCTGCGCTCCCCGTGGACGCTGCTGCTTCTGGCGGTGCTCCTCGTGCTGGCAGCGCTGTACACTCTATTTGAAATCGCTGCCGTCTGCGCCTGCTTTGCGCAGCCCGCCCGTCAGCCCATGCGCAAAATGCTCCGCCACATGATACGTGCCGGTATCCGCTCTCTGTGCCGGTTCTTCACCCACGGCAGCCCCCTGCTGCTGTTCCATCTGCTGGTACTCATTCCTCTCATGCAGTTCTCCGCTGCCTCCGGTATCTTCGCTGTCATGGGCATTCCGGACTTCATCTCCTACTATCTCACCAAGAAAGAGTTCCTGCTTCCCATCTATCTGACGGCGATCGTGCTGTGCTGCCTGCTGTCTGTCCGGTGGATCTTCTCTTCTGTGCTCTTTGTGCGCTCCCGCTGCAAATTCCGCAGCGCCCGCAAGTGCAGCGCCTCGCTGGTAAAAGGGCGCTTCTGGCGCACGTTTCTCTCGGTGCTGGTGTGGAACTTATGCTATTTCGGCGTACTGCTGGCGCTGCTGGCGGTCATCCTTCTGCTGGCACTGCTGGCAATGCACATCATCCACGGCAGCAGCTTCATTCCCTCCCGTGCGCTACAGGTGCTGAAGCTGCTGGTGCAGCTAGTGCTGTGGACGTTCTCGTTCTTCTCCACGCCCATCTGCATGGCGCATCTCATGGCGCTGCTGCAAAAACGGCGGGCGCAGTGTCCGGACGTGGCGTTTCCGGAGCCGGAGCCTGCCACCCGCAAAGCTACCACGCCGTTCCGCCGGCGCACGATCCTCATCTCCGCCGTCTGCTGTGCCACAGCTGCGCTGGTGCTGAACTTCTCCTTTGTCTACAGTCTGGTGGCAGACCGCTCCACCCTCCAGCTCACCCTGTTCCAAAAGCCGTCTGTGACGGCGCACAGAGGACTTTCCGCCCATGCGCCGGAAAACACCCTCTACGCTTTCTCGGATGCCATAGACGCCGGCGCAAACCTCATTGAGCTGGACGTGCAGCAGACCAAAGACGGCGTGCTGGTGGTCATGCACGACTCCAGCCTCCGGCGCACCACCGGCGACAAGCGCAGCATCTGGGAGGTGGATTACGACGAGATCGCCGATCTGGATGCCGGCAGCTGGTTCGATCCGGCATACGCCAACGCACGCATCTCCACACTGGAGGACGTGCTGCGCTTCGTGGGCGGCAAAGTACAGCTCAACATCGAGATCAAGCCCACCAAACACAACACCGACGATCTGGAACAGAATGTCGCCGACCTCATCGCACAGTACGGCTATGAGGACAAGTGCTGGGTGACCTCGTTCTCCTACACCTCCCTGAAAAAGGTCAAGCAGGCGAACCCCAACATCCGCACCGGCTACATCATGAGCGTGGCATACGGCAGATTCTACACCCTGAAATACGCAGACGCATTCAGCCTGAACAAGGTTTTCATCACACGCCAGGTGGTCAACTCCGCCCATCAGGCGGGCAAGCAGGTCTTTGCGTGGACGGTCAACAGCACCTCGGAGGTGCGCAGTCTTTGCAATCTCCACGTGGACAGCATCATCACCGACGACCCCGTCATGGCGCAGCAGGTCATCGCACGGAACAACTCCAGCGAAACTCTGCGCACCATTCTGGACTATCTGGTCAACTAGGAGGAAACTTCCCATGCAGCTCTTCTACACCCCCGTCACCGGCAGCGACAAACAGGCAGAACACCGCACGGCGCACGCCCTGCTTCGGGCGGTACTCCGGCAGGCATACGGGCTGGAGGATGCGGTGCTGGCGCAGGACGAACACGGCAAGCCCTTTCTCCCCCGGCATCCGGAGATCGCCTTTAACCTGAGCCACTGCGCCGGACTGGCGGTGTGCGGTGTGGCTGGCGAGCCTCTGGGCGTGGATGCCGAACAGATCCGTCCCCTGCGGGAGCGTGTGCTGCGCCGTGTCTTTGCGCCGGAGGAGGTCGCTGCCGTTGGGGAGAGCGCCTCGCCGGACGAGATGTTCTTTCGGTTCTGGACGCTCAAGGAGAGCTTTGTCAAGGCCATCGGCATCGGCATCTCCTACCCCATGCAGGAGGTGCGGTTTCAGCTCACCCCCGCAGGCATCCGTTCCAGCCAGCCGGACTGGCAGTTCGGGCAGTATCTCCTCCAGGGACAGTGGGTGATCTCCTGCTGTGTGCCAAAGGGAGAGGCTCTGCCGGATGCACCGGCGGCAGTTCTGCTATAAAAAAACAGCCCCTCGTCTGTGCGGACGAGGGGCTTTGTGGTTTATGTATGACCTGCTTGGAATGGCTGCAACAAATTTGTACCGCATTGATTGGTTCCAGCAGGAAAGATGCGTTGGAAACGTTCCACCGGAACGTTTCCAAAATCATGATACAGCAAACGGGACACAGGGCGGAGCGGTCTTGTTCGCTCCGCCCTAAAAGTGATTTGCGTGAAAAAACAGAAAGGGCACCCCTGCCGATTGACAGGAATGCCCTTTTTCAGGAATGCGGTGTATTACCGCAAAAAATACAAGTGATGGAACTTACTTTGCAGCCTTCTTGATGCGGTCTTCCAGCTTATCCAGCTGTTCGTACAGGGCATTCGGGATGTTGCCGCCCTTTGCCTTGATGTCCTCATCATAGTATCTGCGCATTTCCGTGATTTCAGCTTCCCACTTATCCATATCCAGCTTCAGCAGGTCTGCGATATCGTCGGAAGTGAACTGCTTGCCCTCATAAACCAGACCGTCAACGTTGATGTCCTCCGGCTTCGGCTCAAAACCGATCGGAGTTTCAACAGCGTCTACAGTGCCTTCGCAGCGCTTGATGATCCAGTCCAGAACACGCATGTTGTCGCCAAAGCCCGGCCACAGGAAGTTGCCCTCATCGTCGGTCTTGAACCAGTTTACGTTGAAGATCTTCGGAGCCTTGTCGCCCAGCTTTTCGCCCATTTCCAGCCAGTGTGCCCAGTAGTCACCTACGTTGTAACCGATGAACGGCTTCATTGCCATCGGGTCGTGACGCAGAACGCCGACTGCACCGGTAGCTGCTGCTGTTGTTTCAGAAGAAACTGCGGAACCCATATAGGTGCCGTGTGTCCAGTCGAAGGACTGATATACCAGCGGAGTGGTGGATGCACGGCGGCCGCCGAAGATGATAGCGGAGATCGGCACGCCTTCCGGATTGTTGAATTCCGGAGACAGGCACGGGCAGTTCTTTGCCGGAGAGGTGAATCTGGAGTTCGGGTGAGCCAGCTTGCCGCCTTCAGCGATGAATTCCGGACCGTTTACCTTCTTGCCAGTCCACTCGGTTGCGTCAACCGGCGGATTCTTGTCCAGCTTCTCCCACCAAACGGTGTTGTCTGCGTTGTTCAGAGCAACGTTGGTGAAGATGGTGCCAGACTTGGTGCAAGCCAGAGCGTTCGGGTTGGAGTGCTCGTTGGTACCCGGTGCAACGCCGAAGAAACCGTTCTCCGGATTGATGGCATACAGTCTGCCGTCCTTGCCCGGCTTCATCCATGCGATATCGTCGCCGACAGTGAATACCTTGTAGCCGTTCTTCTTGTAGCCCTCCGGCGGGATCAGCATAGCCAGATTGGTCTTACCGCAGGCAGACGGGAAAGCAGCAGTGATATACTTAGTTTCGCCGTCCGGCTTCTGAACGCCCAGGATCAGCATGTGCTCAGCCATCCAGCCCTCGTTCTTACCCTGGAAGGAAGCAATACGCAGAGCGAAGCACTTCTTGCCCAGCAGAACGTTTCCGCCGTAAGCAGAGTTGATGGACCAAATTGTATTTTCCTCCGGGAACTGAACGATATAACGGTTCTCCGGATCAACATCAGCCTTGGAGTGCAGACCGCGAACGAAGTCGTTGGAGGTTTCGCCCAGATTCTCGAAAGCCTGTACGCCCATACGAGTCATGATGTTCATGTTCAGAACAACATAAATAGAGTCAGTCAGCTCAACGCCAACCTTAGCCAGCGGCGAACCGATCGGGCCCATGGAGTACGGGATCACGTACATGGTTCTGCCCTTCATTACGCCGTCATACAGCGGGATGAGCTTTGCCTTCATCTCTTCCGGATCCATCCAGTTGTTGGTCGGGCCAGCGCCTTCCTTGGTCTTGGTGCAGATGAAAGTACGATCTTCTACACGTGCAACGTCGTTCGGGAGAGTACGGTGGTACAGACAGCCCGGCAGCTTCTCCGGATTCAGCTTGTACATCTTGTCATGGTTGCCTTCCGGCAGAGAAGTTACTTCTTCTGTCAGGGCATCCAGCTGTTCCTTAGAGCCGTCGATCCATACGACCTTTTCCGGCTTTGTCAGAGCGACCATTTCGTCAACCCACTGCAATACATTTTTATTGTTTGTCAATGCCATTGGTTCTACCTCCTAAATTCTCGCAGAAATCTCAACTGCTTTCCCGGGGACTTCTCACAAAGTCCCTTCACAAATTATTATACCCAGATTCGGCGCACCTGTCAAGCATTTTCCGAAAAATCCTGTCAATATTCAGAATGTGTTCATGAATAATTGCCATATGTTCTTGACTGATGGACAATTTGGGGCAAGTTGTCTAATTTTTCACAACCCCCAATTCGCCCCACGCCGTCAGTTCCATGGTTGCGCTGGCGTTCAGGCTGGAATCGGCACGGATGCCGGCATCAAAAGCGTAGGAGCCGGCGCAAGCGATCATTGCGCCGTTGTCGCCGCACAGATGCAGGGGCGGCAGGTAAAGCCGGTAGCCCCACTTATCGCACGCCTCCTGCATTGCGGCACGAACGCCGCTGTTAGCGGAGACGCCGCCGGCAACGGCAATGGTGGAATAGCCGTGTTCTCTGGCGGCACGCATGGTGTGCTCCGTGAGGATTCCGGCGATGGTCGCCTGCACCGATGCGGCAAGATCCTCCTTGCAGATGGTGCCGCCCTTTTGCGCCGTGTTGTGCAGGAGGTTGACCACAGCGGTTTTCAGACCGGAGAAGCTGAAGTCATAGGCGTTCTCGGCGATCTTCGGCTTGGGCAGAGGGAACGCATCCGGATTGCCGTTTTTGGATGCCTTATCCAGATGGATGCCGCCAGGATAGGGATAGCCCATGGCACGGGCGCACTTGTCGAAGCACTCTCCCGCCGCATCATCTCTGGTGCGTCCCAGAATCCGGAATGTGGTATAGCTCAGCACCTCCACCAGATGGCTGTGGCCGCCGCTGACCACCAGACAGAGGTAGGGCGGCTTCAGCTCCGGATGGGCGATGTAGTTGGAGGCGATGTGTCCCGCCAGATGGTGTACCGGCACAAGGGGCTTTCCGGCGGTGAGCGCCAGCCCCTTGGCAAAATTCACCCCCACCAGCAGTGCGCCGATGAGTCCGGGGTACGCCGTCACGGCAATACCGTTCAGCTCCGCCAGCGTCACGCCGGCATCGTCCAGCGCTTTCTGCACCACCGGCAGCACGTTTTCGCAGTGTCGGCGGGAGGCAATCTCCGGCACAACGCCGCCGTACAGTTTATGTTCCTCCACCTGTGAGGAAACCACATTGGAGAGAATCTCCGTGTGATCCCGTGCAACGCTCGCTGCGGTTTCATCGCAGGAGCTTTCAATTCCTAATATCAGCATCTTTCTCTTCTCCATTTCGTTTTACGGTTCGTGTCATCAGCACAGCGCCCTCCTCCGGATTGTGGTAGTACCGCTTCCGGAAGCCCGCCTGCGCATAGCCCTCGGACTGGTAGAGCGCAATTGCCGGAGCGTTGGACTCCCGCACCTCCAGCCAGAATTCCTGCGCCGGAAACTGCCCGTGCGCAAAGTCCAGCAGCTGCCTGCCGATGCCCTGCCGCCGGAAATCCGGGTGCACGGCGATGTCGTCCAGATTCACCGCGTTGCCCGTATGCGACACCGCCACATAGCCGCAGAGCGTCCCGTTCTGTCTGGCGCACCAGATGCGGTTGTAACAGCAGCAGAGCGTCTGTCGGAAAATGCCCTCCGACCACGGATCCGGAAAGCACTGCTTCGCCAGTGCCGCCAGTTCCGCCGCATCCTGTCCCTCTGCCGCAGAGATCTCAACCCTTTGCCTCATACCAGCTCTCCCCCATGCTCACATCTGCCGTCAGCGGCACCGGAAATTCCGCCTGCTGCTCCGGACGCAGGAAATTCTTCACCACGTTCTGCATCTCCTCGCCAAGCACCCGTGCCGCCTGTACCGCATGCGCCTGCGGCACTTCCACGATCAGTTCGTCGTGCACCTGCAAAATCAGCCGTGCGTCCGGCACATCCCGCCGCAGCCGCCGGTAAACAGCAATCATTGCCAGCTTGATGATGTCTGCCGCCGTGCCCTGAATGGGCGTGTTCATGGCGATGCGCTTTCCGCCCGCCTGTACCATCTTATTGGAGGAGATCAGCTCCGGCACCGGACGGCGGCGCTTGAAATAGGTGGTCACGTAGCCGTTCAGCTTAGCGTTTTCCACCGTTTTCTCCATAAATGCCCCCACGCTGGGGAATTGCGCCATATAGTTCTGGATATACTGGTTCGCCTGCCGCACCGAGACGTGGATGTCCTGCGACAGAGAGAATGCCCCCATGCCGTAGAGAATCCCGAAGTTTACCGCCTTGGCATCGCTGCGCATGGCGGGAGTCACCAGCTCCGGCGGCATCCCGAACACCTGCGCTGCTGTGGCTGCGTGGATGTCTGCCCCGCTGAGGAACGCCTCCCGCATCTGCCGGTCACCGCTGAGGTTGGCAAGCAGACGCAGTTCGATCTGGCTGTAGTCCGCATCCAGCAGCACACAGCCCTCCCGAGCCACAAAGAACTTGCGCATATTTCTGCCCAGCTCCGTCCGCACCGGAATGTTTTGCAGATTCGGCTCTGTGGAGGAGATGCGTCCGGTACGGGTCTCTGTCTGCTTGAATACAGTGTGGATTCTGCCGTCCTCCCCAACAGCTTTCAACAATCCGTCCACATAAGTGGATTTCAGCTTGGAGTACTGCCGCCATTTCAACACATCGTCCACAATTGCATACTCGCCCCGCAGCTTTTCCAGAATGTCCGCATTGGTGGAATAGCCCGTCTTGGTCTTTTTCCCGTGGGGCAGCTGCAATTCCTCAAACAGCACCGTTCCCAGCTGCTTGGGCGAACCGATGTTGAAGGGATGTCCCGCCTCGTCATAGATCATCTGCTGCATCTCCTCGATCTGCTCGGCGAGGTACACGCCAAACGCCTGCACACCCTGCTGGTCGATTCTGATGCCCGTGTGCTCCATGGCAGCGAGAACTACCGTCAGCTGGTTCTCATAGTGCAGCAGCTGCGCCATCTCCTGTTCCTGCACCAGCTGCATCATGGCACAGTGCAGCGCCGGCAGCGCCTCCAGATCGGCGTTCTCCCCGAGGCTCTTGTGATAAGGCACGTGATAGGTCACGCACAGACGGGGAATCTCATAGGCGGTGGTGGTGGGGTTCAGCAGATAGGCTGCGATCTCCCCGTCCTCCGCCGGCGGTACATCGCAGTCCGGTGTCACACCGTTCGCCAGCAGAAAGCGGTACTGCGGCTTTGCCCCAAAGGTCAGGTGGGGCTGTTGAAAGACCGCTTTCCACAGCGCCGGCTCTGCGGTGACGTAGATGTACTCCGGCGCATCCGGATACCGCACCCGCAGCGTCTGTCCGTCCCACAGGCAGCAGAGCGGCTCCTGCGAGGTCTTGTGCGCCTCCAGCACCTCCGCCGTCAGCGGGGCTTCTGTAAGTGTCACAGTAGCTTCCGGCGCATGTGTCTCCTGTGCCGGCGCTGCTTCGGCGCTGTCGGACAGCTTCAGCTTTTCCAGCAGCTTTGCCATCTCCAGTTCCAGCAGCAGCTCCCGCACCTTTTCCGCCTGGACGGGCTTCGGCACATAGTCCTCCAGCGCCGTGTCCACCGGAACATCTGTCACGATGGTGGCGAGCCATTTGCTCTCCCTGGCGGCATCCTGTCCGCTGACCAGCTTTGTGTGCACCGATTTGGTCAGACCCGCCTCTTCCAGATGGGCGTAGAGATTCTCCACCGTTCCCCACGCCTGAATCAGCCTGGAGGCAGTTTTCTGTCCCACGCCGGCGACACCGGCAATGTTGTCCGAGCTGTCCCCCATAAGCGCTTTCAGGTCGATGAGGGACAGAGGTGCAAAGCCGTACTCCTCCTGAAACCGCTCCGGCGTAAAGAGGATGGTCTCCTTATTGGTAGCAAGGCGCACGGTGACGTTCTCCCGCACCAGCTGCAAGCTGTCCCGGTCTCCCGTGAGGATGTCGCAGGACGCATGCTGTGCCGTACAGGCAGCCGCCAGCGTGCCGAGGATGTCGTCCGCCTCATAGCCCTCACAGGTCACTACCTGCACGCCCAGCAGCGTGAGCAGCTGTTTGACATAGGGCAACTGCATGGCAAGCTCCTCCGGCATACCCTTGCGGTTCGCCTTGTAGGTGGCGACTGCCTTGTGCCGAAATGTCGGCTGGCGCAGGTCAAAGGCAACGGCGATGGCGTCCGGCTTTGCCTCCGCCACCTGTTTCAGATAGATATTCATAAAGCCAAAGATTGCATTGGTATAGACCCCTCTGGTATTGCTGAGGGGTCGTATGCCATAGAACGCACGGTTCAGAATGCTGTTTCCGTCAATGGCAAGTAGTTTCATTGCGTTCCTCCCACTTCCGGATCACTGCTCCAGCGACCGGATTTTTTTCGAATACCCTTTTAGTATAGCACAAAAGCCAAAAGAATTCCAGTCCTTTTTCTGAAAGGCATGTGCACACGCTTGTGAAGACAGGTTCTTACACCAGATCGAAGTCGATCTCATCCCACGGAATGATTTCCGCTTCCTCAGCGTCATGCAGTTCCGACCCGTCGGGGGCGGTACTGCATGGCGGTGCCTGTCTGTTCTCTGTTTTTTCCTCTGTTACTGATACTATATCAGTATCAGTAACAGTATCATTCTCAGTATCAGGTTGTTTTGCTTGTTTTTGCTTGTTTTTGCTTGTTTTGGATTCCCCCCGTCTTTTTGCGGCGTTCTGGTTGCCCTTGGGCGCACCTCCTTTCTTTCCCGCTTCGGAGCGCCTCTGACAGGTGAGTTCCCACTTTTCACGGTCACGTTCGATCTGCTCCTTGATAAATGAGAACGCCATGCTCCCCGCCGAAGTAAGCTGCACCTCAAATTCCTCGCCGTTGACGTAGGCGAAAACCGCCTTGAAAAGCTTGCCCACCTCGGCGTTGGACAGCTGGAGGATGTGCTTCTGATAGTCTGCGTACAGGATAAACCCTTTCTTCTTTTTCATGATCTGTTTCTCCTTTCCATGGGGACATCTGCGAAGTGCCCCTCTATAAATAGGCGTTCCGGGGGCAAAAGTTGTACGCCGGCGTACAACTATGAACGAAAATTTACACAATGTCCGGAGAAAGTTTCCATTTCGGGCGATTTCGGCGCAGTTCAGGCGGGTGTCTCTTTTTTCCACACATTTCTTGACGATTCCACAGGAATGTGCTATAATAAGTGGATAACTTCAGGGGGAGGTATCCGCATGCATCAAATCTTTTCGTTCGGCAGCGTTTCCATGCCGAGAACCGCCATGCTTGCGCCCATGGCAGGGGTGGCAGACCGTGCGTACCGGCTGCTCTGCCGCAGCTTCGGCGCTGCTGCCGCCGTCAGCGAGATGGTATCCGCCAAGGGACTTTGCTACGGCGACAAAGGCTCGGCGGAGCTGTGCGCCATCACGCCGGAGGAGCGCCCTATGGGAATCCAGCTGTTCGGCAGCGAACCGGAATTCATGGCACGTGCTGCCGCCATGGTGCAGCAGTACCAGCCGGACTGGATCGACATCAACATGGGCTGTCCGGTGCACAAAGTCATCGCCACCGGCTCCGGCAGCGCCCTCATGCGCAATCCGTCGCTGGCACAGGAGATTGTCCGTGCCGTCTGCCGGGAGAGCAGCGTTCCGGTCACGGTGAAATTCCGGCTGGGCTGGGACGACACCTGCCGCAATGCCGTCCCCTTTGCACAGGCAATGGAGGATGCCGGCGCTGCTGCCATCGCTGTTCACGGACGCACCAAGGCGCAGCTCTACAGCGGCAATGCCGACTGGGACGCCATTCGGGAGGTTAAGCAGCATGTTTCCATTCCTGTCATCGGCAACGGTGACATCCGCACGGCGGCGGACTGCTGCGCCATGTACGAGCAGACCGGCTGCGATATGGTCATGGTGGGACGTGGCAGCTATGGCAATCCCTTTCTGTTCCGGGAGATCGCTGCAGCCATGGACGGCGCACCAGCGACGCTTCCCACATTGCAGGAGCGCATGGACACCATGCTGCGCCATGTCCGGCTCATTCTGGAATGCAACCCCCAGAAGCCGCCGGAGGTCGCCATTCGGGAGGCACGAAAGCATGCGGCGTGGTACATGACCGGCATGCGTGGGGCAGCACAGTTCCGCAACCGCTGCTACCATCTGGAGTCCTACGCACAGGCGGAGCAGCTGGCGGAGGACTTTCTCCGGATGCAGGAGGAGGACGGATACCATGAAGCATGACCGCTGCATCACCATCGACCTGCACGGCATGACAGTTTCCGAGGCACGCAAGCGGATACAGCAGCTGCTGAAAACCTGTCCCAAGGACACGGTGCAGATCGAGATCATCCACGGCTGTAACAGCGGACAGGCGCTCCAGAAATTCGTCCGGCGGGAGCTGAAGCACCCCCGCATTCTCCGGAAAAGCTTCGGGCTGAACGGCGGTTCTACCACCCTGATCTTACAGGAATCCGCCCTCTCCCTGTGGTAAACGCAAAAAAGAGGGCACAAACCAATGTTTGTACCCTCTCTGTGCAACTGGTGCCGCCGACCGGACTTGAACCGGTACGATCGCAATGATCGGCGGATTTTAAGTCCGCTGCGTCTGCCTATTCCGCCACGGCGGCAAGATGACAACAAGCTTATTATATCATACTGCACCGAGAAAGTCAAGCGCTTTTTCGACGTAGTCAAAAGGAGTGATCTCGTGAAGCATCGAGAAGAACTGGAGCGGGAGCGTGAAACGCTGTCTGCCGTCCTGAAAAAAATGTTTTCCATCACCGAGGATGCCGCCTCCAACGAGGAAATTCGGGATCGCATCCTGAGCGGCGGAAAGATCACCGGCACCAATATGGTGGTTATGATCTGTGCGATTCTGATCGCCTCAGTGGGACTCAACACCAACTCCGTGGCAGTCATCATCGGCGCCATGCTGATCTCCCCGCTGATGGGGAGCATTCTGGCGATCTCCTACGGCACCGCCTCCAACGATGCCTATCTGGTGAAGCGGCACGCCGTGGGCTTTGCGGTGCAGATTCTCATGAGTGTGGCGACCGCCACCGTCTACTTTCTGCTGTCCCCTGTCAAGGAACCCACGGAGCAGCTCCTCGCCCGCACCAACCCGGGTTTCTTTGATGTGCTGATTGCCCTCGCCGGCGGGATTGCCGGCATTGTCGGACAGACCCGAAAGGACAAGTCCAACAACATCATCCCCGGCGTTGCCATCGCCACGGCGCTGATGCCGCCCCTGTGCACCTGCGGCTATGCCATCGCCAACGGAAATCTCCGGATGCTGCTGGGAGCATTTTACCTCTTCACCATCAACGCCTACTTCATCTACATCGCCTCCGACCTTATGCTGGTGCTCCTCCGCACACCGAGAGTCAGGGCAATGACCTTCACCGAGTGGAAACGCCTGCGCAAGAAGATGTACCGCAACACCCTGCTGGTACTGCTTCCCATCCTCGCCATTGCCATTGGCTGGAACCGATAACGATAGAAAATATTTGGACACCTCTGCCGGCACCTGTCAGCAGGGGTGTTTTTCGTCCAGTGCGACGTGCGCCCTGCGGTATTCTCTGGGGGACATCCCGATGTGCTTGCGGAACAAACGGCTGAAATAGAGCGCATTATCATACCCCACAGCGCCTACGAGCTGGAAAACGCCCTGCATCTGGATGAGCTGCCCCGTGTCCGGTACACATGGGTGCGCATTGCTGCCAAGCAAATGGGCGTTGGCGGCGACGATTCCTGGGGTGCACCGGTGCACGAGGAATACTGCATCCCCGCCGATCAGCCCATGACGCTGCAAATAATCGTAGAACCGCTGCAATGAGTTTTCCCCAAAAACAGACACAACGCACCCACCGGAGCCAGAAGCCTCGGTGGGTGCGCTGCGTAGAACAAATATTTTTACAGCTTTGGACTTTGCTGCAATTTTAGTATAACACAGTTTTCATACATTGTCAAACGAAATACCATAAAAAACAAAAATCGTTCTCTGTCAACAGGATTCGTCACGGCGTTGCATACGGCATCCTAACCGTCTGTCCGTCACGCCTCTGGGCACATCCCACGATACGCCGTTTCAACGGCGGAGATGTCCATATTACAGCCCAGCCGGAACAGCCGCACCTGTCCCGAAAGCCGGTCAATGAGCCGGAGCGTCTTCTGGAGCTTCTGCGGGTCAGACGGACGGTTCACCTGCTGTACCAGCATGGAATACGCCACCTTTGCCGAGATGGGCTCGATGCGATTTTCCTCAGCACGTTCCAGAATACAGATGGCACGCAGCGGTGCAGACATATTGGTACCACGAAAATGCTTTCCGTTCCACGGCGTTCCGGATACAGTAACCCCCTGCGCCGTGACTGCGAGCAGCGGCTTATCATCATTGATCATGACAGCACGTTCGCCGAAGTATGTCTGCCAGAGCGCCGTGTGGGTGGATTTTCCCGTACCGGACTTCGCCGTAAACAGATAGCCAACGCCGTCCACAGCAACGGCAGAGCCGTGGAACACGAGGATGTCGTATGCCAGCAGCGCATCGGCAATTTTCCGGTATGCCGCAGTCGCCTCCAGACAGTCATCGGAGAACTCCCGCACCGGAATTCCCTCCCGCAAATCCTCCCGTCTGGATTTTTCCCGTTCAAAGGCGATGTCCGCCGGCTGAACGGCAATGGAGAGATCCGGCGTTCCCGTCACAAGGTATTCGCTGCAATACGTCAAAAGATACGGATACTGCGCAGAGAGTTCGATGATTTTTCCCGCCAGCTGAATTTGGAACGTGTTCATGAGTTGCCTCCTTCTTCGTTTCCGCATTTTCCGCACCAGTGACAGCCATTGCAGCGGAATCTTCTCTGACAGGTACGGCAGCGCTTTTGCATGGGAACGCTGGTATTCCCCGGCGGATACGACAGTCCGGAGCGCTGCGCCTGCACCCGCTGATAGGCTTTCGGGATATGGTACACCTTTCCGTCCTTGCGGAACACGTTTCCCGTCCCGATAAAATCGAACCGCACGCCGGCATCCCGGCACTGGTCGTGGAGGGACTGCACCCACGCAAAATCGCAGGGACGCTGTCCGTCGTAGTTCTCGCCGTCGCACAGGACTTGGGAGAACTGCCCCGTGGCAAGGAATTTTTCCACGTGCACCTCCGACAGGATCGGGGCGATCATAAACGCCTTGTGCCTTGCCGGAATGTCCAGCAGGATCGGCAGCCGTTCGTCCGCCCGTGTCTGGTTCTCGGTGGTAACGCACAGGGTGACGTTGTCCCAGCCTGCGCCCCAGTCCTCCGGCAGGTGCGCTGCAATGCGCTCCGCCCGCTTGGTCTGGATCCAAAACAAGATGTCCGGACGCTGACGTATCATCTCCCAGACCTCCGCCCGCCACGCATCCGCCTCCTCCAGAAAGAAATCCGAGGTCATGCACACGTGCAGCATCGTCCCCGCCGGAATCTTGTAGGTGCCCTGCCGTGTCTTTTTCAGCGGGAGATTGAAGTTTGTCTTGGTGCGGTAGATCTCGCTGCCGTCCCGCTCCCGCTGGGCATCGAGATAGTACATGTAGCAGTGCTCGCAGCCCTCGCTGTACTTGCGGCATCCATGCCACGGATTCCATATTGTCATTTTCATCCCATCATTTCCCAAGGTGTTTGTGCGGTGTTTCTGAAAGGCTCTTTGTAAACTGGAATTTAAACGTCATGCTGCTAAGAAATACGTATCATATGCTGCTAAGAAATACGTATCATTCAAAAGGATATTTTATGCCCCACAAATCACGAAGATAATCCATCTGTCTCATAATTTCAAGGGTTTCAGAATGCGGCATATCCTTACATTCAGATTCACCATTCATAATTGCATCATGGCAAGCCATAAGCTCATATTCATATCCGTTTATCTGTGACGGAGAAAAAATTTCTTTTACCATTTCATGGTCAGAATTATAAACACGTATTATTTCAGGATTATTTATATTCTGTACAGTGATATATCCCTTTGTTCCATAAATCACACCATTTCTGTCACCTGGAGTTCTAATTGAACTGAAAAGACTTGCAAAACTGCCATTTTCATATTCTATGGATACAGATTCCTGAGCATCAACTCCTGTTTCGAGTTTAATGCAGTTGCCGTTAAGTGATTTGATTTTGTTTCCAAAAATCATTGATGAAAAATTCAGAGGATATATCCCTAAGTCAAGCAAAGTTCCTCCTGCAAGTAATGGATCTCGTAGACGTTTTATATTCTCAATTGGATAGCATAGGCTTGCAGTAACAGAAATTGCATCGCCAATTATTCTACTTTCAATAAGTTCATTTAAAATATATCTGCTCGGCATATATCGTGTCCATATTGCTTCGGCTGCAAGCAATTTTTTTGATTTTGAAATATCAAGAATTTCCTTTGCCTGAAAATAATTTGCTGTAAAAGCTTTTTCAACAAGTATATTTTTACCAGCATTTAAACACATCAATGCCTGTTCATAATGAAATGAATGAGGCGTGGCTATATAAACCAAATCTATATTTTCATCATCAAGCAAATCTTTATATGAACCATATGATTTTTCAAATCTCCATTTTTTAGCAAACCTTGTTGCATTTTCAATACTTCTTGAAGCCGCTGCGTATGGTTTATAATTATCATCAAGACCACTTATAGCAGCAGCCATTTTTTCAGCAATATGACCTATTCCAAGTATAGCAATGTTCATCTTAATTCCTCCCTAAAATCAAATTCAAATTTAATCATCATAGTATGACAGCAGCTTTCTTATTTATTCTACCACAAGTAAAATATAAATGCAACTTCACTTATTAAAAAACGAACATAAAAAGTAATTTTCATGCGTACTGCTCTAAGCAGTCAGGCTTTTATATATGCTTATCGCCTGCGGCTTTTCTCCATCCGCAGGAGGTAAGTTTGATTTTACGATAGAAAATTATAGTAATCACTGATATTAAAACGGAATTTATCGGGTTATTTGCACGTAGAAAGTATTAATCTAACCAAGCCCAATCAACAACATCAGTATGTGTTAGTTTATACTTTTCATATTGTTCAACTAGCTCTGATATTTCCTGCTGCGTTAAGGCTATTCCGGTGTTATAATCTTTAATTCCTTCTTTATAAACGATAAAGCCATCTATTTCTCCTGATTTTGCACGAAATTCCGAACTAGCTACAAAGATTTGTCCATTGGTCATTTTGAAGTATGTATCATAAGAACTCCCAAGTATTTCTTTAATTTCTTCCATAAAAACTCCTTGTCTATTTATATTAATTGGTCCAACTCCAATTTTCCAAGTACTTTCAGTATACCATAATCCGCCGGATTTTTCAAGGGGGGGGAAAAACTCACGTTTTTTGCGGAAAAATTTGAACTGCTCTTGAAATTTGTGGGGTGATTATGGTATAATACAGGCAGGCTCACAGACCGATGGACACGGCACACCGTGTCCCCCGCCGGATTTCGGAGAAAGGAAACCATATGGAAAAATTCATACCATTTGAAAAACTCAGCAAGAAAAAACAAAAGGAACTGAACCGCATGCGGCGTGGCGACTGGGGTACGGTAAATCCGGCAACGCAGGTCGTTCCAGATAAGAAAAAGTACTCCAGAAAGCAAAAGCATAAGGAAACGCTCTGCGCCTGATTGCGGGAGAAGACCCAAAAACAATCGGGAAACCGTTTGGAATCACTCGCTTCAATCTGTTTTCTCAATCGGGTGTTGAAGAATTATGATGCGGGAACGAAGATAAAAGTTATGGAGGTGTACAATATGCATTTTTGGGATAAGATCAATGTCAAAGAACTTTTGATCGAAGATGAAACGCACACATTTCCGCCTTTTACCGAGGAGGAATTGAAACAAACCGAACAATCCATCGGCTGGAAATTCCCCCGCTCGTATCTGGAACTGCTGAAAATCCAAAATGGCGGTATAATCAACTTCGACGAGTTTGACGAAAGCTGGCTTTCTGTGATTTATGGCATCTCCTCCAAAAAGGGCAGCATTGCAGATATGTATGACAACTGGATCTCCGAATGGGAATATCCGAACATCGGTATTCCATTTGGCGAAACACAATCCGCAGGACACGACATGTATTTTATGGATTTCCGCATGGTGGATGAAAACGGCGAACCTCGCATTGTCTTGGTAGACAACGAAATGAGCAATTCCGTCACTGTGGTTGCAAACAATTTGGAGGAATTTTTGGCGAAGGTCTATCATCACGAGGAAGTTTGAAAAATTCCGAGCGATGGTGTAACCGGTTAGAATGTTTTTGAATGGAGGGGTTCCGATAAAACGAGTGGATTTTTCTTGCGAAATATGCGCATTCCCGTTCCCTGCCCAGTGCGATGCAGTTTCTCTATCTCGATGACGGCACACTGCACCATTTCCAGTCGCTGGGGCTCGCCAGTTATGAGGGGGTTCCCCTTGCGTCTGGATCGCTTTACTGTGCGTGGCGATCGGCTGAAACAGATTGATTGGATTGAGGTTCGCCTGGAGGAGCAGGATCAAAAGTTCCGCAGCGCACTGGCAGAAGAATACGGAAGCATGGTCGTGCCGCAGATTCGAAATCCCCAGATTCGGGAGTACGTGCTTCTCACGAATGGCAAACCAGCGTATGTTTTTTTGCAGTACAGCGGCTGGGCAGACGGGTGTTCCGTGAATCTCCTGAAAGTGATCTCGGATTGCAGCACAGAAAATGAGATCGAACGCCTGAAGCAGACCATCTCGGAATGTGCCATGCTGCAATTTTCCGGCGGGCCGGAGTACTGGTATCGGGATGACCGTGCTGTTTTTACAAAAAAAGCGCTTGACATCTCCATAAAATCGTGATATAATAGAATATCATATTTCGTGGAAGGAGTGCAGGATCATGCAGACCAAGGGAACCAAACAGATTTGCGACAATCGACAGGCAAGACATGAGTACTTCATTCTGGAACGGTATGAAGCCGGCATTGCCCTGCAAGGCAACGAGGTGAAATCCATTCGCCTCGGGCACGTCAATTTAAAGGATGCGTGGTGCGACATTACAGACGGCGAGCTGTATGTCAAGGGAATGCACATCTCCCCTTACGAGAAAGACGGGCTTTTCCGCACAGATCCTATGCGTGTCCGGAAGCTTCTGATGCATCATCAGGAGATTCTGCGGCTGTTCGGCAAGGTCAAGCAGGACGGACTGACACTTGTCCCCCTCTCTCTGTATTTCAAGGATTCCAGAGTGAAGGTGCAGGTGGGTCTTTGCAAAGGCAAAAAGCTCTATGATAAGCGGCAGACATCGGCAAAGCAGGATGCCCAGCGCCAGATTCGCCGTGCCGTCAAGGAGCAGAATCAGTAATCAGTCTCACTTCCCCGCTGCTGTGTGCAGCATTCGGAAAACAGGTTCACCTGCTTTATGGGGGCGTAACGGTTTCGACGGGGACGATGAAGCATGATAAGCGAGCAGAGATTGTCGCATCTCTTTAAACAGCGGCACGTTTAAAATTAAACGCTAAAAAGAACTTTTCTGTAAGCTTTAACAAGAGCCTGCAGGTAGCTGCCTAAGTCAGCTACTGTCGCCCGTAGGAGTACCACGGTCTACGCTGCGGCATCATTGCAGTGGTGAACGTTCCGGCGGCCTGTTCACACCGCAGGATCGGATTTGAACTACCTTTCTTAGCAGCCTGTTTACCGGCGGTTTTGAAAGGGAATCAATGTAGATAAACTACGCTCGTAGAAAGTTGTGCGGATTTGTTTTCGGACACGAGTTCAATTCTCGTCGCCTCCACCACGAAGAAATGCGTATTTTTAAAGTAAAAAAACGCAGCGAAAAAAGCTGTAGATACGTAATTACACGTATTTACGGCTTTTTTGTTTTCTCAGAAATATGCACTTTTGTTCAATGCGGGGTCAGAAGGAACAATATCCGACGCATTTTTTGTCGCTGTGTTTTGAAATTCACTTGTGAAAAAATAGTGCGACAGTGCGACAGAAAAACATTACTGTATTACGGTTTTCCTGTAGATTCCTGTTATTCCGGTAAATTTCTGTTGCTTTCAGTGCTTTTTTGGCTGTGTCCTAAGCTTAAGATTCTCTCTTTTCCGAAGAAACTGTGCGACAATGCGACAGCTGTTTTACCATGCAAAATTTGTTGAAAATAAAATACGCAGGTGCAGCATGGGGTTACTCTGAAAATGCAGTAAAGCCCGTATCAACCCCAAAAATCAAATATATATTATAATTCCGGTAAGGTAAATCTTTCAGCCTTACCGGAATTTTTGTTTTTGGAGGAACTTGAAATGGAAGAAGTAAGAATTTGCAACTACTGCGGAAGAGTGCTTGCAGAGGAAGAAGGCACACCGGTAGACGATGAGCTGCTCTGCGATGACTGTGTCGAGGAACACTGTGTCACCTGCGACCACTGCGGCGAAACGATCTGGGAGCAAAACAGTGTCTCCGATGAAGACACCTGCCTCTGCCAGGACTGCTTCGATGCCCACTACTACCGCTGCGAATCCTGCGGGCAGATCGTTCCGGAAAGCCTTGTCTGCTGGCACGGCGACCTGCCCTACTGCGAAAGGTGTTTTGACGAGTTTGAAGACGAGATCAAAGAGTACAGTTACAAGCCCACACCCATTTTCTACGGAAACGGCAAACGATACTTCGGCGTAGAACTGGAAGTGGATGACGGCGGCAAAGATAACGACAACGCTGCAACTCTCAAAAGCATCGCCAATGTGCACGAGGAAAACATCTACATCAAGTCAGACGGCAGCTTGGAGGACGGTTTTGAGATCGTTTCGCATCCTATGACGCTGGATTATCACACAGAAGAAATGAACTGGAAAGAAATTCTCCAGGAGGCAGTCTCCATGGGCTATCGTTCCCATCAGACATCGACTTGTGGTCTGCACGTTCACGTCAATCGCAATGCTTTTGGCGACAATCAAGCAGAACAGGAAGATGTCATCAGCCGGATCCTGTTCTTTGTGGAAAAGCACTGGAATGAACTCTTTACGTTCAGTCGCAGAAGCAGCTACAACATGAGCCGCTGAAGTGCAAGATTCGGCTTTGAAAAGACTGGCAAACAAATCCTAGAGAAAGCGAAAAGCGGCTGCAACGGCAGATATGTTGCGGTCAATCTCAATAACTACCACACCATTGAGTTTCGATTGTTCCGGGGCACCCTCAAATACAACACCTTCATCGCCACATTGCAGATGGTCAACCACATCTGTGATGCGGCGATTTCTTTGTCTGAGGAGGGCATCGATGCCATGAGCTGGTCGGAATTTGTAAGTTCCATTCGAGAACCAGAACTGATCCAGTACCTCAAAGAGAGAAGACTGTACGTTAATGAAATGGTAACAGAAAGCGAGGAGATGTAAGATGTGTGCAGTGTTTGGATTCTTAGACTACAAGGAAAAAGTGAGCAATGCAGTTTTGAAAAAGCTGATACACTATCTCTCGGTCGCCGCGGAAGTCCGTGGCACAGACGCAACAGGCATCGCCTACGTCCGGGACGGCAGCATCGTTACTTACAAAAAGCCGAAACCGGCACACAAGGTCAAGCTGTTCTTTCCCAGGGACACAAGAGCGGTCATCGGGCACACCCGGTTCACCACCCAGGGCAGCGAAAAGCAGAACTGCAACAACCACCCGTTCGAAGGACACTGCGGCACGGAGGCGTTCGCCCTCGCCCACAACGGCGTGCTGTACAACGACAGGGAGCTTCGCCGGGAACAGCACCTCCCACCGACACCGATCGAAAACGAGCCCTCCATCGTGTACGGCGGCAAAAAATACACGGAATATAAGGGATTAGCCAAATGCAGCGCGCCGCGCAATTGCCATGCAGAGCGCCATGGATAACGCAAAAGACGACGCCACGAAAGAGGCACTATCTGGAGATTATACAGCAGCAGTGTCAAAGCTTAAGCAGCTGGAGGCTGATCTGCGGGACTTTTGCAAACAGACCAGACGCCGAAACGACACGTTCCGGCAGCAGGTGCACGGCTTTGGACGCAGCGAGGCGCAGAGGGCTGTGCAGGCTGCAAAATGGCAGCGGCGAAAGCCATCAACAGCGCTCCGTCGTGGCACGCCGTCGAGGTGTCCCCTGCTAAGTCTCCGGATGCCGGTGGCGCCGGACAAGTGCATTTGCCGGAAAAAATCAGAAAGAAACCGTTGACATCTGGCAACGATGACGGTATAATAGAAAGTGTAACGTATCAATCCGCGTACAAAAAATTTGCATCCGGAAAAGATGTTAACAAATATTTCGGCGGCAGCGGCTGGATATTAAAAAAACGCAAATCCGCAGAAAAGCAATGGCTTAGCTCTTTAACAAAAGATGAGAAAAACGCAATCTCAAATTACTGTGGAGACGGCTATTATAATGTCAACGCCTATCTTAGACAAATCGCAGGCGCAGAGCATCTTGGTACCCCACAAATAAAGGGGTATATTGATAGTTTAGATACTGCAATAAGCAAATTTGACCTCAAGGACAATATCACGGTTTATCGCGGCGTTGATTATAATGCGTTAAGCGATATCGACCTTAATGATGCCGTTGGAGCGGAAATAGAAGATAAAGGGTATATGAGCACATCTCCTGTACATGTTGACATATCAGACCGCAAGGATTGCCTCCTTGAAATACAGGTACCATCCGGGAAAGGGCTTGGAGCGTATGTTAACTCTTTGTCTGGTTTTAAGAATGTTGAATATGAATTTTTGCTAAAACGTGGAACGCGGTGCGAGATATTGTCGGTTGATACATCCGGAGAAAAACCAATAATTAAAATGAGGGTGATTGTATGACAAAAAAAGAATACGAAAAAAAGAGAGAAGACGCGCTGAAAGATAGGCACAACAAATTTGTCTATCATGCTGGAGAGTTTGTTATTACCAAGCCAGCAAAAAACAAAACGGACGGCAGCCAAAAGCAAGAAAAGCCGTAAGCCGGTTAACAAATCAAAAATAGTAAGGCGCCATGAGGATGGGCGTCTCTCCTACATCACAAATTCAGCGTCTGAGAGATCAGGCGCTATTTTTATGCCCTGAGGAGGTGGTAGCATGGCAGATGAGAGCATCAAGGTGCCTATTGATAGTGATACCAACGCCCTCGCCCACAACGGCGTGCTGTACAACGACAAAGAGCTTCGCCGGAAACAGCATCTCCCGCCAACACCGATCGAAACCGGCAGCTACATCGCCGTGCAGCTTCTGGAACAGGGACAGCAACTGGACGGCAAGATCAGCGACAACAGACAACCGACCGCAGTTTCAGCAGATGATCGCAGACAGCGGCAAGGGATTGTTTGACATTGTGCTGGTGCATAAGCTGGACAGATTTAGCCGTGACAGATACGACAGTGCTATCTACAAAAAGAAGCTAAAGAAGAACCACGTCAAGCTTTGCAGTGTGTTGGAACGCATGGACGATTCCCCGGAGAGCATTATGATGGAAGCGGTTCTGGAGGGCATGTCGGAATACTACAGCAAGAATCTGGCACGGGAAGTCATGAAGGGTATGAATGAGACAGCCCTGCAATGCAAACACACCGGCGGCTGTCCCCCGCTGGGATACGATCTGGATGAAAACCGGCATCTGGTCATCAATGAACAGGAAGCACAGGCAGTACGAATCATCTTTCAGATGTTTGCGGATGGCTATGGTTACAGTGAGGTCATCGACCGGCTCAATGCCCATGGGTACAACACAAAACGTGGCAAAATGTTCGGAAAGAACAGTCTTTATGAGATACTCAGCAATGAGAACACCGGTGTTTTTGTGGCAGCTGCAAGAACAGACGGGAAACGGAATAACCACGCTCAAAAGGACAGCTACATCCGCATTGAAGGTGGCTGTCCTGCAATCATCGGGAAAAAGCTGTTTGCACAGGTGCAGCGGATCAAGGCGAAGAATAAGCGAAACGCCGGACGCTATCACAGCAAGGAGTTTTACCTGCTGACTGGAAAACTGGTTTGTGATGTCTGCGGCAAGCGGATGATCGGGAATCTGCGATTTTCGGGAAGAAGTAAGACACGGCTTGCTACCTACAGATGCAATACGCACCGGGCGATGTGCAATAACAAGGAACTGAATAAGGATTATCTGGATGCCTACATTGCTGTGCTGATCGGAGAGAGGTTGAAGCCGAAAAATCTAAAGCGAGCAGTTGCTAAGGTGAATCAGCAGGTGCAGAAGTTCAACAACAGCTACGAAAAATATCATACGGATGTTTTACAACAGTACGCTAAAGTACAGGACAGTCTTGCCAACATCACCAAGGCAATCGAAAAAGGCATTTTCACAGATGACTTGCTCCAGCGAGCAGAGCAGCTGGAAAACGAGAAAGCGAAACTGGAAACCAGACTGCACGAGCTAAAGCTGCTGGAACCTATCGCCTATGAAGATGTGGCATACCTGCATACGCAATGGCAGGAGTTGAAACGAAATACCGAAGAGTTCCGCACATTCATTCAGCAGTTTGTGAAAGCGATTCATGTGCGACCCTATGATTTTGACATTGTGCTGGATATGGGGTTTGGCGTAGTGGAGTTGACAGAAACCATTCCCATGCGACGAGGCGAACTGTACGAGATGTTTGATTCCAAGGTAAAGGAGCAAAGAATATGTTTGAAAAATCAAAAGACAGATATCTGACACGAGGCGTAGATGCGGAAATCTCGATCGAGCTTCAGGTGATGATGTGGCAGGCTGTCGATCAGATGCCCGAACCGAAAGACTACTTGCAGGTGTTTCGGCTCAGCGAGAAGAACGGTTTGCAGATCGTGCACCATACCTCGGAGCAGCCACAGTTTGAGATGACGTACATTGCGGAGACAGAAAAGCCGGTCACAGCAAAGGTGTATATCATTGATGATGGGGATCACTGCACCATGTTGTTGGCGGAAGAGTACTAACGAACCGATACAAGCGAGCCAATACGAGTAATCCAACAAAAAAATCCAAGCCATACGCATGACTTGGATTTTTTTTACTGCCCGACGAACCGCAGCACAAGCGAAAAGCGAATCCGCTGAGGCGTGCGGTGCTGCACCGGGATAAAAGGATTACCCGCATTTTTTTACTGCAGTTCTTCCTCTGGTGAGAAAAATGGGAAAACGAGAAATTTCTGTTCCTTTACAAACGCTCTGCCCTCCGGTGTGTCCTTGACAAAGAAAAGAAGCGTGTCACATAACGGATTGATGCTGTTGATGTGCTTATCGATCCTGCCGTTTTGATTCAGGTAAATCGCTTTGTTGTACTGCGGAATCACTGCTAAGATCACATCGGCATTTCTTTTTTTGATCTTTTGGCACAGTTTGCGGAGCATGTTGATTCTGCTCCAGGTCAGGGACTTCTGTTTTTCCTTGCTTTCGATCCTCGCCAGCGTGTCCAGTGCTTCCACCGCAGGAAGCTTTGCAATACAGGTGATGACCGGACCGCCATACGTTGTCAGCGTATAGTGATTGGAGAGAAGCACATCCATGTCCTCTTTCTCTGCATCGATCTCATAAGTTTCTATGATCCGGCTTGCCACAGCAGCAGTCAGCCGTTCTTTCTCCTGATACAATCCATACGCTGAAAGATGGTCGATCAGCATTTTCCGCATCCGGCTGTACTTGGGAAATGCTACATTGCGATACAGGATCGACTGGGAAGCATCGTGCTGGATGTCATCATAAATGGCATCCATTGCAAAGACAGAAAGGTCTTCCTTCCGGACAACCACATGTTCATAGAAGTACACAGCCATCGCTTCCAGAACGTCTTCTTCCTCATACCTGGGTTTTGGTCCTCTTTTTTTGCCGCTCATACAGACTGCTCCTCTTCGATGGAATGGAAATGGGACTGCACCCGATTTTTCGATTCCTCATCTTTACATAATATCACAAGGGTGTCCACGTCAAAGGAGAGAAAGAGGATGTCCTGCGGAAACTTTTCCTTTAGCTTGCGGGAGAGATAGTAAAAGTGTGCGTTTTTCTTGTCGGTCGTGCTGCTGATCTTGCTTCGCAGCCGAACAAACAGCCAGGATACGTTGGACACCATGGAAAGTGTTGTTCCCTCTGCCAGAAGCTCCAGTGACATCTTGTCATACTTTCCGACAAAGGCGTACAAATACGGCTGGATCTTCTTCTTTCCGCTCTCAACGCCCAGCTCTTCCCGCATTTTGCGAATGAAGTGACGCTGTTCCGGGACTCTCTTTCCACGCTCTGTATACCATTTCTCAAAAAGCTGATACAACTGCGGAAAGGTTTCCGGAACATTTTTGCTGTCTCTGATCTGTACAGTGATCAAATCCGCACAGTCTTGAAAGATTTCCTCCCATGGATACTGATAATTCGACATTTTTTTCCCCTCATCTCAAAATTTCTACGTTCTGCACAATAGAATAATGCTAATGCAACCAAAAATATATCAAGTTGCACAAATGAACATTTTTGCTGTGATCTTTTACAAAATATATGCCCATTGAGATCAATCCCTCAAAAGCACGCTCTGAAAAATAGTAAAGTAATGATACAGCATTTTCCGATACTCATTATAGCAGATTCTTTCTAAAAAATCAAGCGTACTTTACGAGAGCATTTTGTCAATAGACATCCCTGGGAAGAATGCTGCTATCCAGAAATACAAAACAAAAAATAACGTATTTCCGACAAGAAAAAAGCAGATAATGAATTGAAAAAATAAAAAACGCACAACTGACTTTTGGAGCAGCTGGAAGCCATAGGGTTCCTAAGCCGAGAATCCGCTCTTTGATAAATAGAAAATTAAAAACGGCGTAAATACGTTGAATATATATATGATTAGCGCTATAAAGCAAGAAAATATGACCTATTGACAGAATTGATTAGACTCGCTATAATAAAATGCAGAGAGCAAAACGCTCTCGAAGATGATTTTTGAGTCCCTTTACTGGGAGAAAGGAATATATTATGAAACAGAATTTAAACGAATTTCTAGCATCCGTAAACGCACACGCCTATACACCAGATAAGAGTCTTGCGGGATGCTTCATCATTACGAACACTGTTAACAGTCGCAGATTTCGCTTAAGCAAAACGTTCAGAGATGCCCTGAACAGTCCAATTGCAATCGAGCTGTATTTTACAGAGGATTCCGTTTTAGTCATTCCCACTGACGGTACTTCAAAGTGCAGCATAACATTTCGTTCTGGAGGATACGTGTATGACAGCTGCTTAACTGAAAAACTAATTGAGATGAGTGGCGTAGAAGTTCCTGAAGGAAAGTCACGCAAAATCGGAATTTTTACGACGAACCAACTGGAAGACGGCTCAATTTACGCAGAGGTAAAGTTTAATTGATGAATGGAGGATGAATTCATGAACGTGACACTATATGATGAAACAGACCTACTTGAGAGCGGGACATATGAAGCTCAACTGATAGCCGTCTTCGAATATGCCAAGGGTGAAGTTTGCCTCAAGTTTCAACTATCCAGCATGGATCACACGATCTTTCTGAAATTTGTAACACTGGAGGATCTTGGAAAACACCCGTGGAGCAACATTTTTCGGGCGATAAATACCACCGATACAGATGATCTTCTGAATCACACTTTTCGACTGGAAATCTCTACAGTGACATCCAAGAGGAGCGGCACTCGCTTCAGTAACGTAAAGCGGATTGAACTGCTAAAGTAAAAAAAGTAAAATAGACAAACGGGGTGGGGCGATACCAGCTTATCGCTTCACCTTTTGTTTGAGAAAGGACGTATAACATCATGATCGAGTTTACCCCGATTCCCGTCGGGTTCGAGTTGGAGCGGTTCGGAGGTGCATCTATCGACCTTCATGAATGGATGCGTCTGCGGAAGTACGCACTGGAGTTTGTGGTCGGAAAAGGTGTAAATGCAACCAGCTTCACCGTGCTGCACACCGAAGCAGGATTCGCAGACCTTGCCAGCCATACACAGGTAAAATGGCTGGCAGACCACTTTGAGCTTCTCTGTGTTGCGGCGGATGAAAAACACCGTCACTTTCTGGACATACAATATGAGGGCGTAATTCATCGGATCCCGTTTGAAGCACTTCTGCCGGACAAGATCTGTGCGACACTGTTCCGCATCGGCGTTGCGGTGGATCGTACTTTCGGAGCTTATGAAGCGATGAGCATGTACCTGCAGGCTGCTGTGGCAGCGTTACCGGTAGAGGATGCCAGACAGGTCCTGGGATGGAAGGACAGCAATACCCTGCACTGGTGCGGTGCAGCTCACAGCCCGCCTGTGCTGCGGGCACATCTGGAGATGTCACCGGAGGATTACCTTGCAGAACTGAACCGTCTGATACTCCCTATGCCGTCACTGCAGTTTGTGCTTTGTGCAGCAGCGGCATCCACACTGCTTGCCTATCTGAGGATCACAGAAAAGCTGCCTGCGGATTGTTTTGGCGTGTCACTGGTGGGAACTTCCTCTACCGGAAAAACGACCGCCTTAAAGCTTGCAGCATCTCTGTACAGCTCACCGGACGACGAAAACGTTTTTACCGCATTCTATGGAACGGCAAACGCTTTGCACAGCATGCTGGGAAAACATCACGGTGTGCCGATCGCCTATGACGAGAGCACGATTCACAATGCGATCAGTATCTCTAACTTCATCTATGCTTTTACACAAGGGCAGGAAAAACTTCGGCTTGACAGCAATGCCCAGTTAAAATGCCGGAACAACTGGGCGTGTACTGCGTTGTTCAGCTCGGAGACTTACCTTGTGAATGTCGAACGAGACAACCTGGGAATCGTTGCTCGAGTGATCACACTGGATGGACTGACATATACCAAAGACAGTACTCATTCGGAACAGATCAAGGCATTTACAGGCAAAAACTACGGATATGTGGGTTCTCTGCTGGCAGAGCATCTTCTTGCATCAGACAGTGCGGAGATCTTACAGCAGTTTCAAGACGTGCGTGGAGAACTGCTGGAACTGTTTCCGGAAACATGCAGCCTTTCGGAACGGCTCGCTATGAACTACGCCATGATCATAACAACATCTGTGATGTTGAGTACACTGGGCATTCAGACCAATACGGAGATCCTAAAGCAGATGTGCGTGCTTCTGCATGGTGAGATCACTGAAGAGGCACATCCGGGCAAAAACCTGGTATGCCGTATCTTCAATTATATCTCCTGCAGCTACAAAATGCTGGAGGGTATCAAATGGACACTGGATCGGGAAAAGAAGCCGATAAAGGTGGAGATCTTGGAGTCCACCTTTGAACATATTCTGGAACAGATCGGAGCCACCGATAAAAAAACCGCAGTTCGTGTTCTTCTGGATGAAGGATACTTGGTCACACCGGAGAAAAACCGCATTAAGGCAAAGATCAGCATCGACGGCGTTGTCAGCTACGGCTACCGGTTTTGCTATCCGAAGATCGATGAAGCCTTTGGTCCGGTGAATGATGCCGTTTACACCTACAAAAGGCAGAGCCTGGGACCGATGCAGATAATGGAGGAAAGAGAAGCTGCCTATGGAAGAGATTACCAGATTAAAGATCAGCCGAAACCGATTGAGGGAAAGCTTTTTTTACTATGACGGCTGTGATACAGAAAAACAAAAAGCTTCTGATGAAGAAGCTGCCGACGATCGCATGATCGATCTGGCGGCTGATGTTCTCGTTGCGATTCTGATGGAGGAGCGTGCATCATGAGATACTGGGTCGTACGACCGCCGCCGGAGTGCGGTTGGAGTGGCAAGAAAAAACAGAAGGGAAAGGGATTTTGCAATGAATACATCAAAAAAGACGCAGCTTGCACTCGTCTATATTCGCTATAGTTCACATGCCCAGGACAACGGCAATAGTCCGGCGGCACAGATGACGTGTGCGGAGAATTACACAGAAGCACATCAGCTGACCATTGAACAGATCTATCACGATTACGCTAAAACTGGCAGAAACACCAATCGGGAAGGCTACCAGCAAATGAAGAATGATATCCTGTCCGGAAAAGTACAGGCAAAGATCGTTGTGGTAAGAGCACTGGATCGGCTCCACAGAAACACCGGGAATCAGATCGAAGACCTGAAATGGATGGAATCACATGGGATCCGGCTGATCGCTGTGAATGACAGCGTTGATACGGCATCTGAGGACTACAGCAAGTTTGCCACGATCGTAAAGGCAGCAGCGGCAGAGGAAACATCAGACAACATTTCTAAAAACACCAGAGCGGCACTGCTGGAAAGTGCCAGACAGTGCCGTCATCTGGGCGGCGTTCCGCCTATCGGCTATACAGTCAATGAGGCTGGACTCTATGAGATCGATCCTCTGACAGCACCGATCGTTCGTGACATCTATATCCTTTACAGCAGCGGCATGGGCTACAGCTACATCAAAAAACATCTGAAACAAAAGGGATACAAGACCACCGGCGGCAACGACTTTTCAGACACCGCCATCCACACCATCCTGACGAACCAGAAGTACAAGGGCACTTACACCTACGACCGCACAGCTGCCAAGGACAGCGACGGACACCGAAACTCCCACAAGATCAAGCCGGATCCCATAGAGATCCCGGACGGGATGCCGGCGATCATCGAGCCGGCACTCTTCGACAAAATCCAGGAGAAGCTGGCACAGAACCGCCGGCGGACAGCCAGCAGAACCGGCAAGAACTACTACGCCCTCAACGGCTTCACACGCTGTCCGAAGTGCGGCAAGCCGTTCTCCGGCAACGTCAACCACAGCAACGGGCACAAGTACCTGCAGTACCGAAGGAGCTGTGACTGCGGCATCCCCAGCGTGCGGGCAGACCAGCTGGCACCGTTTGTGTTTCACGCAGTGAAGAACTGCATCTTTCAGCCAGCCAATCAGCCAAAGATCATCGAGGCAGTCAACCAGAAGCTTTCTCTCCGAAAACTGATGCAGAGCGGAGAGACCAACACCATACAAAATCGGATCAACGGACTGGAAAAGGCAAACGCCAACCTGATGGCATACCTGGAACAGGGACGTGCCACCGAGACCATCCTGCGTTCCATTGAGAAAAACGAACAGGAACTCCAGCAGCTGAAACAGCAGCTGGATGCTTTGGACAATCCGATCTCTGCGGTCGATGATGCAACATACCGGGAGATCGTTCAAAAAATTACAAATTACATGTGTACTGAAAAATCGCCGGAGGCAGCTGCGCTGAAAGAGACTGTGCTCCGGGACATTCAGATCATCAAAGAAACCATCACCGTGAACTTTCAGCACGGCGTTTTCATAGATGAAGAAACAAAAGCATACTTCAATGACAACAGAAAGGAACTGGCATCATGACATATCAATTTGAAAATCCCATTATGTGTACCGAAGCACTGGTAACCGCAGTAGAGGAATTGAACGACTTTGAACAATATACGCTGACAATTCTGGGAATTGACCAGAATGGCTGTTACACCAACAAGGGAACCGTGACGATCAAC
>NZ_FR898004.1:48343-62444 GCF_000437175.1 Ruminococcus sp. CAG:330
TGACGATCAACGAAGAAGAGCTGCAGCCGCTCCTGCAGGAGAAAGGACTCTCCTTTCCGAAAGGCATCATCGGGCAGAGAGTCAAGGTCATCTCTCTCGAGAAGCTGCGGCAGGAACAGGCGAAAGCAGCACTTTTCCAGCAGATCGCAGAAGACGGTGAAGAAATTAACGTGGAATTTTGAAAGGGGCTATTTTTATGAAGCAGATTTTTGTACTTACTTATAACTATACCAACAAGAAGTTAGCACAGATGGCAATCGCTTGTGTCATCCGATGCAGAAGCACCCACGGAAAGCAGCTGCGTGTCCGGGACATCATTGAAATGAACCGTCCCGGATTATATCAGCAGCTATCTCGTGGAGATAAGTGGAGCCGTCAGCAAGCTGTACAATCAGGGAATGCTGCCGCATCTGACCAGAGGGAAGAAGAAAGGTTCAACCAATACGTACTTCTGCTAAGTAACGGAAAGAACAGGTCACAATGAGAAAGCTCCGGATCGTCTGATTAGTCAATATATCGTAAAAAATCTCAGCACAATTAAGTACTGAGATTTTTTTATTGTATTAGTTTTTACTGACGGTTAGTTCTATTTAATATGTTCAATCCATTTCTGTTGTGCATTCCTGCTTGTTTTTGAATGAGTCTTTATCACACTTATCATGCTTTTCTCTAGCTTCCCCACAAAGATACTTCTCTACAATAAACTTAGGTCTGCGTTTTGTCTCCAGATAAACCTTGCCGATATATTCACCGATAATGCCAATAGCCAGAAGTTGAAGTCCGCCGATAGCCCATATTGATACTACCGTAGAAGTCCACCCCACAGTTGTTGCACCAGTTGCATATCTGACAACAGAATATATAAGCATGATTATGCTGACAAGAAAAATCAGACTTCCGATCGTCATAATCATACGGATCGGTTTTACGGACAGAGATGTCAACCCTTCCCATGCAAATGCAAGCATCTTCTTCAGTGGATACTTTGACTCGCCTGCAAAACGTTCCTTTCGGGCATAATATACCTTGTCGCTCTTATAGCCGATCATAGGCACAATTCCTCGCAGGAACAGATTGACTTCCTCAAAACTTTCCAGTCCATCAAGTGCACGTCTGCTCATAAGGCGGTAATCTGCATGATTGTACACAATATCAGCGCCCAAGAACCGCATTACCTTGTAGTACCCTTCAGCAGTTTTTCTCTTAAAGACAGTGTCCGTATCTCTTGTACTTCTCACACCATAGACAATATCACACCCCTCATAATACTTCTCGATCATTTCATCTATTGCATTGATGTCGTCTTGTAAATCTGCATCCAGTGATATGGTCATATCGCAATATTTCTTGACAGTCATAAGCCCTGCAAGAAGGGCATTCTGATGACCTTTGTTGCGGGACAGCTTCACACCCTGAAAGATGGGATCTTCTTTATGAAGTGCTTCAATCAGTTCCCATGTCTTGTCCTTAGATCCGTCATTTACAAATACAATGCGGCTGTCTGCGCTGATTTTCCTCTTTTCCATAAGGAGCAGCATCTTTGCTTTGAGCTGTCTCGAAGTTTCAGGCAGAACCTCTTCTTCGTTATAGCATGGAATAATCAGATATAATGTATCCATAACGACACCTCAATTCCAGAATCCTATGATATCCTGCATGGCTCTGCAAATCATAGGATAATCATTTTCAGGGAATGCAAATGGAATGATCTGAACGACATTTATCACCAATGAAGCTATTACAGATACCCCTACAAATCCTCTCAACATATTCTTTTTCGTTTCGTTTTTGCTCTCTCTGTAAAGCCAGAAAAGCACAAGAAGTGCACCGATAACGATCTCCCATGAGAAGTCAGCTGTGTATCTGACGGCATAACCGCTTTCCCATACAGAGCAGATAATAATCAGTGGCATGATGACACAGGGAAGACCTATCATAGATGCATAGCGCAGTCTTGCTCGGTTATCCGGCAGACGGCGGAGTGCATGTCCGCTTAAAAGATAGCCAAATACCGGCAGTGCAAGGAATAGTATACCAGAGGTGTTGCCGGCATCTGCAAAGTAATATCCATTTGCATTAAAGCGTCCGAATGGCGTACTGATGTATGGGTATGCTGTAGAAAAGCCTGGAACTGCAAAAATAAAATTGTACACGACAATGAGCATGAATATGAAGTGGAACTGAGAATGTACAAAATCATTGATGGTGAGGGAATACTGAATACCGAAATCAAAAGGCGAACCGAAACGGATATTGTTATACCACATCTGAAATACGCCCAGAATACTGATGGGAATTACAGCTGAAAGAATGTATGCAATTCGTCCCTTTATGCTGTCTGATGACTTTTTCACAGACATTGCAAGGAACACCGCTGCACATATTGCATATACAGCGAGAGTTGGTCTTGACAGAACTGCGAGGCCCAAAAGAAATGAGCTTAGAGCAGTGCGCCAAAGAGAAATTTTTCCATTTGAAAGAATATTTGCGGTAATGAGAAAATACGCCCCTGCTGTCAGATACATAAACCCTGAGGAAACTGCGATCTCATAGAAGATTGCCCGTCCTACACTATACCAGATTCCGCATGCGGACAGCAATACCATAAAGCCGCCTATAATACAGCCGCAGGGCACACATTTTAACCAGCGTTTGGCTATCGCAATATACGTCAGCCCAAAGAATACAAGTCCTATGCAGGAGAATATCCATACAGCCATATCGCTTGCAAAATAGTTTCCTGTAAGCTTATGATATGGCAGAAAAAATGTTAGCACCGGAGCCACACCGTAATAAGAATAATATTTCCCATTATAATACACATGATCCCATGCACAGCTTACCCCCTGGACGTTTCTTGCGCTCCAATCGTAAGGGTTTTCCATTGCCATAAGCTCAGGTGTCGGTTCTATCATTAGGTTAACCTGACCGTTTTCAAAAGCGTCAACGATTTCCTGCGTGATCTGATCGCCTGCTTTCCGGTTCCAGCGAGACGCAAAACCCTCATCAGGAAGTTTTATCATAATGACAGAGGTTGCAAGAATAACAGCTGTAATGGTAAGTCCGAGAATGCTTCCTGTTGTAAATTTACCAGTCTGGTGAAAAGGCTTTCTGAGGAAACCGGATACGGCTATACCATAGCACAATGGAATAATCAATGTAAGAAATCCGAATCGCACTACTGATATATCAAAGGGAATCGGCGTATTCAGATGAATCGCCTTGATAACGGCAGTATCTCCATCGTTAAAGCAGGACAACTTAAACCTAAGTCTTGAAACCTCGCCAGAAAGGCGAACCGGCATATACTCAGAACTTTCAGAGCCCTTTACAATAACATTAGAAGCAGTGTCATTTCTCAATTCTTCGTTATGAGTCACATCAGATATATCAAGAAAAAGATTGACACGTTTTGTGTTTTCGCCGAAATCCACATCTGCCACAACACTTCCCACAGTCATATGAATATCCTTGAAGTCAAGGTATACTTGTTCCGGCCCGGAAATCGTGACAGACTTATTTTCACTGTCTATTGTAAAATTGCCGTTTGAAACCTCAGAATCCGCCGGAAATATTATCTTCTGACTGTAATCACCGAAAAGCATGCTATAGGATGGCAATTGGAACAAGGTGAGTTCCAGTATTGTGGCAGCAACAACTGTTTTGCAAAAGAAGCGTAAAGTGCGGCTGTCATGTTTTCTGATGATCAAAAGTGCTGTCGTTATCATAAGTGCAGCCGCTCCCAAAAGCGTAAAACTGCCGTCTGGCACGCCAAGAGATAATGCGCCTGAAATATCCAAAATTCCTAGAATCAGCAGTATCAAAGTAACAAGAAGCTGGATGATCTTCAGTCTTTTTAAGATATTCTGTGATACTCGTTTCTTCATAAAAATCCCTTTCCTTCTTTTAGATGTATAAATTAAGGGCACATAGATTGATATGCGCCCTTTGAAATTATAAAAAACCTATAAGTTTTATAGATGTTGTTTAATAGACAGATATCTGAAAATCAGCTTACCTTTTCAAGAAACCAACTATCACCAATTGTAGATATTACAGCAGATGAATTTGAAAAAGTCAGATTTCTGGTTTGTGATAGCATTGGAATGATTCTTACAGAGCCATCGACTTGTGGAATGAATTTCCATGTTTGCGCTGTTTTATAGGATGTACGGGAATGTAGTCCAACAGTATTGTTCTGAATATCATAATTATTAGCTACATCCCAGTAAAATGATGTTCCAACAGGTGATATGAAGTAATAATTATTATCATATGCAGTAATAGACCATATTGTTTCAGTCGATCCTAAAGTAAGCGAATTGCCTGAATAGCCAATATATTTATTGTTAGCGTTTTTAATTTTATATTGACCGTCAAAAATCATTTTGCCACCATCAACCTTTTCAATAATCCAATTCTGAGTAGAATTGTTAGTCAATGTAGTCAGATTAAAATTATTATTAGAATAAGTTAGACCTCGTGTTGTACTAACCAATGGAACTATGCTATAAAAGCCGTTATCATTTAATCTAAACTGCCATGTCTGCGCAGTAGGATAGCCAGTCCAATTATTCAGACTAATTGGAACGCCATCATAATCGTAATTATTAGCAACATCAAGATTCAAAGACGAATTACTTGATGGGTTAATTTTGTAAAATCCATTGTCGTAATAGGAAATATTCCACTTTTGCTGATCTGATGCTGCAAAATCAGACACACCTAATTTTGTTCCGTTTAATGTTAAATATTTATTAGCTGATACATTTTTGATATAGTACTGTCCATCGTCATTATTCACCTTTTGTAAATGCCAGTTGCTATAATTATCAGTAGTAGAAAAACCTAATGAACCGTTATACAACCTCATGAAATAAGACGCATAACCCACTTTAGTGCAATACATTTTATATGTACCATCATTGTTTCTTGTAAATGAGAATGTTTGTGCGTCTTCATAGCCTGTAACTCTACTTAACCCAAGACATTTATCTGTTACATATCTGTTTGATATATCGAAATACTTTGAGGTATCAGAACGTGAACCAACATAAATATTTTCCCCAAGAATATTGTATTTAAGTATCCATTGGAATGAATTGTTGTTTGTAAGAGATTCCGTACTTGAAATAACCCCATTATCGTTATATAGATATTTTCCACTTGTATCCTCTTGAAGTGTATATGTACCTATATGTATTTTTCTTGGGGTTATTTTCCAAAAATCAGGATACATGCCTACATATCTATTAGCATTTTTGTCCTTCACTTCAGCACAGAGAACGGCTCTGTAGAAGTTAGTCAAATTAGGTTCAATCCCGCTAGTTGTATATGTTTTCCATGTATAGTCAGTAGACGAACCATTGCTTTGTATCATAGTGCCACTATCATCACTTGTATAACCAATCATTTCAGTAGTACCACAATTGTAATAGTTAAAATCGTTATTAAGACTACATTCAGCGGTTTTATCACTATCAAGATAACCATGCGTATAAGGATATTCGATACCCCATTCTCTATACGATTCCAGAGTATGTAGCCATTCGTGAATTGCGACATTTGTTGTCACTAAATAAGGATAAGAAGCGTTATAAGACTGGCTAATCATTGAATTATCCTCATCTACTAATGAAATATATGCATATCCATAGTTTGTTTGATAATTGAACGCTCTATGTGTTGCCACTCCACGTATCATTCCATCATCTTCAGGAATACCACATGTTACAAGAACCGTGTCATAATATCCAGCAGGTGCAAGTGTATCAAGATAAGTCTGAATGTCATTATATGCAATATAATCATTCGTTACAGAGATTGTGTCAGTAATATATTTCTTTTCTGTTATGATATTAACATTGTTCTTAGCAAATGATTCAACAGAAAGCTCATAGTTGATTACAGCTTTATCGAATACAATATCTTTTGTTGAGTTATCTGCAATTGCATAAGTTTTTCCATCCTTAATCACGTTGCTACACTGAACAAACAATACCTTGTAATCACCAGGGATATTAGAGTTAGCGTAATCTTGGCTATTATATTGATTTATTGCAGATGCTTTGCATTCTGAAATAGATGTTGCTTCTTCTTGGACGCCTGTTACATCAAAATTCATTGTTTCGGCACTTACGTTATTTGGGATTACAAAAGCAGAGGCCATACATGAAATGGATAATGTCAAACTTAATATACGTTTAAATTTTTTTATACTCATAGCATATTCCTTTCTTTACTACTTGTTATTATGCTTGTAGTTTACAAGTAATATAAGACAAATTTTTTTCTAGCATCTCTGTTTAAAAAAATAAGAAAAACAAATTACTACTATACAGTTATTAAAATGAAAATGATTTTTTTGTTTCTTTAGTTCATTAGGCTCTTTCGGCTGATGTAGACCTGCCCATGAAACAGAACCTGCTGCTTTTATTGCCGCAATTCTACCCATAGCAGCCACTATGTTCAGCATAGTTTTACGAATGTTCTTTTTCATCGCAAACATCTCCTTCCTTTAGTTTTGATATTACAATCAGCAGTGTTATATTCAATAGTGTAAGGGAAATAAGAAGTGAAGCTTTTATCATGGAAAAGTACAAAATAAAGCTAAGTAAGTTAAAAAAGACGAATGAAAATAGAGAAACTTTACGATTTTGTTTTATCTGTTTTTGGCCTAAAGACTTATTGGGATTTTCCACTGGAGCATAGCGCAATACAACAAAGAGTGAAAATAATACAATTATCAAAAGTAATATCATGTTGTATTTACCAACTTTGCACAACAATTTAGTTGTTCCAAGTGTGGTAAAAGTTATGATAGCAAATAGTGTATTACATTTCAAATATGTATTCGCATGATAGCCTCCAGTAAGTTGTCTCAAAAATACAAATATGATATAATATGCTATAGACAGCAATGACATATTCAGAATTATGCCTATAATCAGCGTTATTATGAATCCCAATATTGTAGAAATAATCATCTCAAATCCATACTGATATATTTCTAAATCATGTCTATCAACAATATTGTTTTTATATAAAAAGAGCGATATGTTACTTGCAAGAATTGTGATAATTTCCATCACCCTCCTTCCAGATAATCATATCGCACTTATGTATAATAATCAATACATAATCCCCCAACGTACAGTTTTCCTGCCGTTGGGGGATTGATTTTGCTTTATTTTATTTTCAACATTACGTTAACGACAAAATTGTTCTGCTCTTCATATACATCCATCATCCCATCATAACTGTCTGCAATATCTTTTACCGATCTAAGCCCCCAGCCATGATTGATCTTGTCCCTTTTTCTTGTTTTCAGACCATGATCGCTCGCCAGGACAGATTCCGGTATCGTATTCTTTATGAGTATCTGATAATATCCCATAAATTTCGACATTGTCAGATCGATAGATGCAGCTTCTTCAGCACGTTGACAAGCTTCTATCGCATTGTCCAGTAAATTTGAAAGCAGAATACTCAGATCATATTCCATGTGTTCGGGAATATCAGAATCGATTTGACAAACTGTGTTTATGCCGGAAGCCTGCGCAGTGCTGAGTTTATCATTGATAACTGCATTGAGCACAGAGCTTGAACTGTTCACATAGACTCGAATTGCTTTGTTGCTTTTGCTGATGGCAGTATCTGCATAAGAAATTGCATTATCATATTCTTTTTGTTCGATCAGATTGCGTATGCAGGAGATCTCATGTTTATAATCGTGATGCATAATGGATATTTTGTTGTACTGCTCGTTTAGCTGCTGCATTTGCTTTTTCTGCTGTTGAAGCTGGAACTGCAAGAGCTTTTTTTCTGTTTTGCTTGCACTTGCTATGTTCAGCTTTCGCATAAATACAAACACAATGATATCCAACATGGAAAGCAGTATGGTTGCAATGATATAAATATAATCAGTATTAGTGCCGCCAGTTGTAATCATATACAAGGAGAAACCAAGCAGCAATGTAATAAAGAAAGCGGAAAGAATGATGATCCATTCATTTGTACTGAAATGGTATTTTTCTTTTCTGCGCAGCCACAATATGAGTTGCGTCGCAAGAAAATACATCAGTTTTGAAATAAAGATGCAGATCATTCTTTCTACGCTGTGTTGTGATACGATCTGCTCAGTCGATACGCCTGCCAATGCGCTCATAAGTGCTATAACCGGAAGATTTATGCAATAGAGAAGTGCATAATTTACGATAGATATCATCAATTTTTCCATGATGCTGCCCTGCAGAAAAATAACTGCAAATATAAATTCTGACAATACACAAGTCAATATAAAAAAGACTTCATTGGCTGCGCCAAAAGAACCGATCACGTCAGTGATGAACAGTGGTGCGAATAAAATGATGCTCTTGAGATACTTCCAATCATCCGATTTCAATTTAAAGTACAAAAGGAGCAGCCTTGTCGCTATCAGGCACTCCGTTATAATTGCAGCATATTCCACTATCGTCCAGATCATTTCCATACTCCTTTTCTCAAGAAAAACTGATATTGTTCCTTAATACCAGATGACTTTCTGCGGCTCATAGGGATCTCACTCTGATCTATCAATCTAACACTTTCTTCTTGTATAGAATAGATATAACGATAATTTACAAGATAGCTTTTGTGTATCCGAATAAAGCCTTTTTCCCACAATTCTTTTTCCAATCGATCTAAGGAATAGCTGCGATTGTGCAAACGTGTAGACTCTTTCTGACCATTGACATGAAAAAAGACATTATGCCTGAGTGAATAGAAAAATTGTATTCTTCTAAGCTTTTCTATAGAACGGGATCCATCTTCCAAGAGAAGCGTAATGCTGTTCTCATCTTCTTTCATCAACTGGCAGAAAGCTTCTACAGCCTCACGGGTCTGTAGAAGCAAGTGATCCTTTTGCAGGAATCGGAATGGTCTGTAATGTATTGATTGAAATACCAGATGGCTATGGCTTGAAACAAAAATGATAGAAGCTTCTGATTGGATTTCTCCAAGATATATAGCAATATCAAACCCTGTTATTTCCGGCATATCAATGTCAAGAAAAATCAGATCAAAGCTTAAATTACTTGTAATCTCCTTGAATTTTATGGCACTCGTATAATAATGGATTTCATATTTTACATCATTTTCAATGAAAAAGTTCTCTACTATTTTTCTGTATGACGAGGTAAAACCTGCATCATCATCTACAATCGCAATTTGAATCATACTACATCACCTCGCTCACCAATCATAACACATATCTGTGAATAAATCAAGGCAATGTATCAACCGCAATCTAAAAACCACTCTGTGCCTTCTCGTTGAACTATACACGGCAAAATACAAATATTTCCACTGTGCAGAAAAATTAGAAATTTGGTATAATATTGCGTCTGGTGGAGGCAAGGAGAATTGAACTCCTTTCTTTCTGACCGTAACTAAGTTAAACCCCTTAGTATCGTAACCCAGTTAAATCGATTCAGTGAAAAGAACGAAAAAACTACGCAATTTTGGACTTTTCCCATTTTGAAAGGTTGCAAATAAGTGATTTTACCACTGTAAGCATCGCCTCCAGCAGCTACCACAAGCGTGACCAACATTGCGGACGAAGATCTTTGCAACTGGGCGATCAACGACTACCAGAAGAAAACCGGTGTTACACCGGCAAATGCAGAAATCACCGCACGCTCGAAGAATGCTTGCGAGATTACGCTGACCGATGAAAACGGCAATGTGCTGGACGTTTACACCGTTGACCCGAAGACCGGCACCGGTACAGATTCTTCCAACGCAGAAGTCAACCTGCCTCAGACCGGAAACAATTCCATGACAAACTGGCTCATGTGCGCGGGTGCGGCATTGTTCATGGCACTCGGATTCGGTGCGGTGAAGGCGTCTGGTATCTTCAAACGGAAAGAGGATGAGTAAGACCAAAAAGCAGTGGATGATGTTCCTTTCGGGACTGACTGCTTCCAAAACAGCAGGACGTTTCGATGACGGAACACAGCGACAGGTTGTGGTTGGACTGCTGAATTGATTTTTGGTTTGCTTAACTATAAATGACCGTAACTAAGTGAAACCCATTAGCATCGTAACCCAGTTAAAGCAATTCAGTGAAAAAACGAAAAATCCACGCAGTTTCGGACTTTTCCCATTGTGAAAGGTTGCAAATAAGTGATTTTACCACTGTAAGCATCGCCTCCACCATACTTGCACCTCTATTTTGATACAATTTAGAGGTGCTTTTTTATGCCCAAAAGCCAGCGAAACAGCGTGGATTTCAAAAAGTAATCGTTCTTTGGGACGTGTTCAAAAGCAGAAAAACCGGCTCAGATTTCCCTCTGAACCGGTTTTCTGTTTGCGTAAACGTTTTTTTGTGGGCAAAAATGCACCCAAAATTTTTTGAAATGCACCCGTTTTCAAGACAAAGAGAAACTGGCGTACCTGCGATGATATTCGCAAGATGCGCCGGTTTGTTTTAACCTTGGATTTCTGTTCCGTCTAAGAATTGAAAAATCATTTTCCCATCATGGAACACCGTCACTTTTTCTATCGTTGCTCGCCATAGCTCCTCATCAAAGCTGTCCAGCACTTGCGGAACAGCAGAGATGGTTTCCAGGAAGTGATGTAATGAAATTGTCAATAACACTTGACACATTAACCGCAAGGATTTTGAAGTTAAGCAGCGATAGTCAAAGCGGAATATGAAGTGCCTGAAACATGCGGATTCTTCCGTAATTTGCGTTTTCTTCGTCCGCAGCATGGAGCTTCAGCATTGCATCTGCCAGCGGCTGATACTTCCATGGCTTCTTTTTGCGTTTCAGATAATCATAGAAAGCCTGTCTGCTGACTTGCAGCGTGTTGCAGTAAAAACTGATTTTTCCGATGTTTCTGCCGTCATCTGTCCGGATTGCAATATACATCAACCTTTGTTCTTTCCCGATTTCTGACGGCCGGCAGCGAAAAAAGCCGCTGCATCCTCCAAAAACTCATTCATTTCGCAAAAACTCATTTATTTCGCTTAGCCGCTTGTTTTCTTTTTCCAATGCTTTGATCCGCTTTCTCAGCTGCTTGTTTTCTTCGGCGATATTCTGAAATTCTTCCGGGCTGCGTTCTCCGCAGCCGATGTCCAGCTCGGCTGTTTTTACTTTTTGTATCCAGCCGTACAGCGTGTTGACAGGGATTTGCAGCTCCTCTGCTGCTGCTTTTACCGCACCTATCTTTTTTGCAAGCTTTACTGCCTGCACTTTGTACTCATTTTCATATTGTTTATTTTCTGACACTCCTTTTTCCTCCATTTTTTTCTTTTTCTATTTTATCCCTTTGAGATTAGGGTGTCAAGTTTTATTATACTACATCAGTTTGGATATAAAAAAGCACTTAACCTTTTGTATCAAAGGTTAAGTGCAGTTATGGTGGAGGCGATGCTTACAGTGGTAAAATCACTTATTTACAACCTTTCACAATGGGAAAAGTCCGAAACTGCGTGAATTTTTCGTTTTTTCACTGAATCACTTTAACTTGGTTACGATGCTAATGGGTTTCACCTAGTTACGGTCATTTATGGTTAAGCAAACCAAAAAATCAATTCAGCAGTCCTACCACAACCTGTCGCTGTGTTCCGTCATCGGTACAGGTGATGATGGTGATTCTGTCATCGCCGAAATCATCAAGCACCCAGACAGCATCCGGATCGACGATTTTGCTTTCGGTCACAGTGTAATGATACGCCTGCTTTTGCTTGTCATACAGCGTGATTTCCATGCCGATCTCCACATTTTTCAGATTGTTGAAATATTCTTTGTACAATGTGCTGCTGTGCCCAGCAATGCAGTAATTACCCTTGCCAAAATCGCCGCTATCCTTGAAATGCCCTGCCGCTTTGGCGAGCGTTTCATTGTCAGTTCCCTCTAAAATGGGAGCTTTGATGTTCAGGTCTGCAATTTCCACAACTGGATTGTTTTTCATCAGCATTTGTTTTTGATAAAGTCGGTAGCACTTTCTCACACCGAAAAATCCAAGGATGCTGACACCAATCAAAATTGCAAGCAGTCCTGAAAGGAACATCATCCACTGCTTTTGGTCTTACTCATCCTCTTTCCGTTTGAAGATACCAGACGCCTTTACCGCACCGAATCCGAGTGCCATGAACATTGCCGCACCCACGCACAGGAGCCAGTTTGTCATGGAGTTGTTTCCGGTCTGAGGCAGGTTGACTTCTGCGTTGGAAGAATCTGTACCGGTGCCGGTCTTCGGGTCAACGGTATAAACGTCCAGCACATTGCCGTTTTCGTCGGTCAGCGTAATCTCGCAAGCTTCCTCCGAACGAGCAGTGATTTCTGCATTTGCAGGTACGATACCCGCCTTTTTCTGGTAGTCGTTGATTGCCCAGCTGCAAAGATCTTCGTCTGCAATGTTGGTCACGCTTGTAGGCGTGCGGTGATTTCTGCATTTGCAGGTACGATACCCGTCTTTTTCTGGTAATCGTTGATCGCCCAGCTGCAAAGATCCTCGTCTGCAATGTTGGTCACGCTTGTAGTTGCTGCCGTTGTGATCGTGGTTGCTGATGTTGCAGCGGTGGATTCTGTGCTGGAAGCACTAGTGATTGTGGTCATAGTTGTTTCACTTGCGGTAGTGCTTTCCTTTGTCGTGGAAGTCGTTCCGTTTGTAGTAGTTGCCTTGGTCGTGGAAGTCATTCCGCTGGTAGCAGTCGTTGCCTTAGTTGCGGAGGTCGTTCCGTTTGTGGTAGTAGTTGCCTCAGTTGTCGCGGTTGTTTCGTTTGTGGTAGTTGTTTCCTCAGTTGTTGCAGTTGTTTCGCTTGTAGTAGTAGTTTCCTCAGTTGTTGCGGTTGTTTCACTTGTAGTAGTAGTTTCCTCGGTGGTGGCAGATGTTTCGTTTGTGGTAGTAGTTTCCTCAGTTGTTGCAGTTGTTTCGTTTGTAGTAGTAGTTTCTTCAGTTGTTGCGGTCGTTTCGTTTGTGGTAGCAGTTGCCTTAGTTGTCGCGGTTATTCCGCTGGTAACAGTCGTTGCCTTGGTCGCAGAAGTCGTTCCGCTGGTGGCAGTCGTTGTCTTGGTCGCAGAAGTCGTTCCGCTGGTGGCAGTTGTTGCCTTGGTCGTGGAAGTTGTTTCGTTTGTAGTCGTTGTTGTTGTCGTGGTAGTCTGTGCATTTACCACAACTGTACCGGTTACAACGTTATAGTTCTCGCTGTCCTCCGGCGTAAACTTCCACGTCAGGGTATTTTCCAGTTGTTGCCTTGGTTGCGGAAGTCGTTCCGCTGATAGCAGTCGTTGCCTTGGTTGCGGAAGTTGCTCCACTTGTGGCAGTCGTTGCCTTGGTTGCGGAGGTCGTTCCGTTGGTAGCAGTTGTTGCCTTGGTCGTTGCAGTTGTTTCGTTTGTAGTAGTAGTTTCCTCGGTTGTTGTAGTTGTTTCGTTTGTAGTAGTTGCCTCAGTTGTTGCGGTCGTTTCGCTTGTGGTAGTAGTTTCCTCAGTTGTTGCGGTTGTTTCGTTTGTGGTAGTTGTTTCCTCGGTTGTTGCGGTTGTTTCGCTTGTAGTAGTAGTTTCTTCAGTTGTTGCAGTTGTTTCGTTTGTAGTAGTTTCCCCAGTTGTTGCAGTCGTTTCGCTTGTGGTAGTTGTTTCCTCGGTTGTGACAGTTGTTTCGTTTGTGGCAGTCGTTTCCTCAGTTGTTGCAGTTGTTTCGTTTGTAGTCGTCGTTGTTGTCGTAGTAGTTGTGGTGGTCGTTGTTGTTGTGGTCTGTGCATTTACCACAACCGTGCCGGTTACAACGTTATAGTTTTCGCTGTCCTCCGGCGTAAACTTCCACGTCAAGGTATTTTCACCGGCAGCCAGTGCTTTGATCTCGCTGATAATTTCCGCCAGACCCTTGGTGTTGTTTCCGCTGAGAATCAGCTTCAGCTCGCTCACAAGGTCGCCCTCGGTGTGGGTGTCGCCGTCCACAGCAACTTTCACTGTCGGGTCAGCCTTTGCCACCAGGAAATTCAAAGTCAGGTCTGCGGTGTTGCCGTTTTTCGCGGTAAATGTAAAGGTCACGTCCTTGCCGTCCGTGTATACCTTTGTGGGCTTGCCGGAGAGCTTGCTGCCGTCCAGCTGCATG
>NZ_FR898005.1:0-2292 GCF_000437175.1 Ruminococcus sp. CAG:330
GTGATTTATGGGCGTTTTGACAAATGTACGGATTTTTCAAACAAGCCCTAGATAGACGCCTATGAACACGAGCTCTCAGGCATCGTACAGCTGGTTTTTCCGGAATCCGGTTTCCGCTGCCACCGCCTTGCACGCCTGCGTCCGCTTCTCGCCGCCGGCAATGCGCTGGCGCACCATCTCGCACGCCTCCTCCAGCGACACCGCCGGTTTTTCCCGGGGCACTGCGCCGGCGACCACCAGCACAAATTCCCCACGGGGCGGCGTCTGCTGGTAAAACGCCACGGCTTCCGCCAGCGTGGTGCGGCGCACTTCCTCATGCACCTTGGTCAGCTCCCGGCACAGCGAGATCTCCCGCTCGCCCCCGAAGCATTCCAGCATGTCCCCCAGCGTGCGGCAGAGTTTGTGGGGGGCTTCGTAGAACACCATGGTGCGCTGCTCCTCCCGCAGGCTCTCCAGATGTGCCCTGCGCTGGCTGGCGTTGGCGGAGAGAAACCCCTCGAATGTAAACCGTGCCGTGTGCTGTCCGGACACTGCCAGCGCAGCAATCACGGCGCTTGGGCCGGGCACGACCTCCACCGGAACGCCCTGTTCATAGCACAGCTGCACCAGCGGTTCGCCGGGATCGGAGATACAGGGCATGCCTGCATCCGTGACCACACCGCAGGATTCGCCGGCAAGCAGCCGGCTGACGATGTTCTGGGCGATGTTCTGCCCGCTGTGCTCGTGGTAACTGAGGGCAGGCGTGTGGATGTCGAAATGGGACAGCAGTTTTCGTGTCACACGGGTGTCCTCCGCTGCAATGAAATCCACCTCCTCCAGCAGGCGCAGCTGGCGCATGGTGATGTCCTCCAGATTGCCGATGGGCGTGCCGATGATATATAGTGTACCGCTCATAACCGCTCTCCTCTCATACCTCTTCTACCAGATTGCTGATCCAGACACCCCTGCGAATCAGGACGTAGCCCACCAGCACCTTGATGAGATCCGCTGCCTGCACGACGGCATAGACCGCCAGAATCGGCAGCGCTGTCAGATGGCACAGCAGCAGCGCCATGGGCACGGGAATCAGCCATGTATACACACTGTCAAACAGGAACGTCACCAGCGTTTTTCCGCCGGAGCGCAGGGTAAAGTACAGGGCATTCAGAAAGCCCTGCACAGGGAAAAACAGCGCTGTGATCACAATGAACCACTGCCCGTACTGCTGCACCTGCGCCGTGGTGTCGTAGAGCTTGGGAAACACACCGGATACGCACACCAGAATCACGGTCAGACCCAGACTGACGGCACCGGTGAACCACATCAGATGGAACGCATCTTTTTTTGCCTTTTCATACATAGATGCGCCCAGTGTCTGCCCGATGAGAATGCCCACCGCTGAACCAAGGGCGACAAATACCACATTCAGCAGATTGCACAGAGCGTTGGAGATGTTCAGTCCGGCGACGATCTCCAGCCCTCTGGTGGAATAGCACTGAGTCAGGGCAGCGATACCGCCGGCCCACAGAAATTCGTTGAAAAAGATGGGCAGTCCCTTCCGCACCACCTTTTGCGCCAGCTGCTTCGGCACACGAAATGTCCGGTAGATGCCCTGTAAGAACACATGCTTCTTCCGGCAGGCGTGCGCCCAGATGACCACAATGCCCATCTCTGCCACACGTGCCAGCACGGTGGCAATGGCAGCACCACGCACCCCCAGCTTCGGCATACCGCAGTTGCCGTAAATCAGCATGTAGTTCAGCACCACGTCCACGGCCACCGAGGCAACGCCAGCGACCATCGGCTTGACGCTGCTGCCGGTTTCCCGCAGGCTGCTGGCGTAGACCTGCGTCACCACAAAGAACGGCAGCCCGATGAGCATGATGTGCAGATACTGTTTGGCGAACGTCATGGTCAGTCCGGCGTCCACCGTGGCGCTCTTCCCGTGGAGATACAGCCCGATGAGGGTGTCGTCCCCCAGCAGAAAGACCAGCAGTCCGCCGATCAGACACAGGGTAGTGATCCAGCCCTTGATGCGGAATGTGTTCTGAAAGCCCTCCAGATTGTGCTGCCCGTAGTACTGGGCGCCGTAGATGCCCGGGCCGGAGAGTCCGCCGAAAATCGCCAGGTTGAACACAAAGATCAGCTGGCTCGCAATGGAAACGGCGGTCATCGCCTCCGTCCCCTGACTTCCTACCATGATGTTGTCCACCAGACTCACCATATTGGTGATGCCGTTCTGGATCATCATGGGAACGGACAATTGCAGTGCCCGTTTATAGATTTGGTTTTTCACAATATTCCTCCAATGTC
>NZ_FR898005.1:2360-24538 GCF_000437175.1 Ruminococcus sp. CAG:330
GAACGTTCAGGAACGGCTTTCCGCCGCTTCTGCCCTCCAGCAGGAAGAGCCACGGCGCAGCATCCGCTGCCTTTGCCACAAATTGCAGCCGTTTGGGTTCGATACCCTGACTGCGCATGGCAGCGATGCAGTCCGCCAGCCGTTCCGGCCGGTTGCAGATGCAGAGCCGTCCGCCGAAGCGCAGCAGCTTCTTTGCCGCAAGGCAGATATCCCCGATGTTGCAGAGCACCTCGTGCCGTGCGATCTTCTGGGCGGTGAGCTGGCTCTCCAGTCCTGCCTGATAGGCTTTGTAGGGCGGATTGCAGGTCACCAGATCCAGCTGTCCCAGGGGTGCGCCCTCCCAGAGGGTTTTCAGGTCGGCGCAGACCGGATACATCCGGGACCGGATGCCGGTGCTCGCCGCCATGCCACGCCGCATCTGGTCGATTGCCTCCGGCTGAATGTCCACGCCGTAGACCTCCTGCGGAGCATCCTTCCGCTGCATGAGCATGGGGATAATCCCGCAGCCGGTGCCCAGGTCGCAGACCCGTTCCTTTCGGCGGTAGGCTGAGAACTCCGCCAGCAGCACGGCATCCGTCCCGAACCGGTGCCACTGGCTGGTGCAGACGTTCAGCCCGTCTGCAATGGCTTCATACGACAATTCCGGCATAACACTGCTCCTTTCAGACACCCCGCAGAACGGGCTTCATCTCCAACAGATTCTGCACATGCACCGTTGCGGTGGCGCAGATCTCCGGCCAGACCGGCTGGCTGGCATTGTCGTACACGCCCACGGTAAAGAAACCGGCACGCTTCGCCGTTTGCAGGGCATAGAGGGAGTCCTCCGCCACGGCGATCTGCCGTCTGCCCAGATGCAGCTTCTGCGCCGCCTGCTGAAAAATCTGAGGCTGGGACTTGGGTGCGCCGGCGTCCTGCTCTGTGATGAGAAATTGCAGCCGTTCCCACACGCCAAGACGTTTCAGGGCTGCGGCAGCCAGCTCCCCATAAGTCGCCGTTGCCACGCCGTAGACGATGTTCTGCCCGTCCAGCCAATCCAGCAGCTCCATGGCGTGGGGCTTCAGGGGCAGCAGCTCCCGATACTCCTCCGCTACCATGTCGGACACCTGCTTCGCAATGCGCTCCGGCGTGGTGGGCAGGGAGAACTCCTCCACAAAGAAATGGGAGAACTCCTCGATGGACATGCGCTGTACCCGTTCGGAGAGATCCGGCGGCACTTCCCTGCCGTAGTACGCCATAAGCTTATGGTCAACCTGTCCCCACATGCCCGTGGAATCCAGCAGTGTGCCGTCCAGATCGAAAATGATGCCTTGGAGGGTGTTGTGTTCCATATTGTTTCCTTTCACAAACAACAGCGGTCAGCACTGCTGCCTCCCGCTGTCTATTGCCTGTTTTAGATGAGAACCTGTCTTCACAAGCGTATCCACATATATTTCTTGTGAAGACAGGTTCTGATTTGATACGCTCGGTTATACCATGGTGAATCTCGGCTGGTTATCGTGCGCCGTACCGGTGAAGACGGACTTCGGCATTGCCCAGACGCTGCCGTCCTGTTCCTTCCGGTAAACCACCAGCTCCTCCTGTGTTTCCGCATGGCGGACGGAAGTCTGGAGCAGTTCGCAGACGGAGCCGTCCAGCACATCACGATACTTGGCGCCGACTTCCAGACGGGTCGGCTCCGGAACGGCAACTGCCTCTTCTGCCGGCTCTGTCTGGTTGACGATGTCGTCCTCCACCAGAATCATCGAGGAGAACGGTGCCATACGAATCCATGCGCCGCCGTTTTCCACCTGTACCGGCTGACCGCTGATGACATCCACCAGCGAGGGAACGTGAGTGCCGAAGCGGAACTCGCTGGGGCAGTCCTCCAGATTCAGTGCCACGTAAACCGTTCTGCCGTCCTGCTCCTTGGCGAACAGCAGCTGGCGGTTGCGCACCTCTACGGTGTAGTAGGAACCGGTGCGCAGTGCCGGATAGGCGTGGTAGATTCTGCCCAGCTTGACCAGATGACGGTACAGGTCGAGGTTTCCGCTGCGGTTCAGGTCGTCCAGATTCAGGCAGGGACGCAGACCGTCGTCGGAGTTGTTCTCGTGCCGTCCCATGACGCCGTATTCACTGCCGTAATAGATGGACGGGATGCCCGGCATGCAGTACAGCAGCGTGTAGCACAGGGGCAGGTAACGCTGGTCGACCAGCGTGCTGGCAAGGCGGTTCACATCGTGGTTATCCACAAAGTTGTACAGCGCCGTGCCCTGATAGATGCCGCCGTTGCCGAACTGGCGGTTGATGCTGTAGTTGATCTCGAAGTAGTTCTTGTCGTTGTGGGAGGAGTAGATGCCCTTATAGCACTCGTAGTTGGTGACGCTGTCCAGCATCTCCGGATTTGCCCAGCGCTTATAGTCGCCGTGGATGATCTCGCCCATGAGCCAGAATTCCGGATTGCGCTCCTTGCAGAAGTTGTGGATCCGGCGGAAGAAGTCGAAGTCCACACAGTCTGCGGCATCGAAACGAATGCCGTCGATGTGGAACTCATCCATCCACATGCCAACCGCATCGATGAGGTAATCGCACACGTGCCAGTTGCGCAGGTTCAGCTTGACCAGATTATAGTAGCCGTTCCAGCCCTCGTACCAGAAGTTGTCGCCGCAGGGACTCTGTCCGCCGAAGTTCAGACCGGCAAACCAGTCGCAGTACTCCGAGGCCTGTCCCTTTTCCTGCACGTCCCGGAACGCCCAGAAGTTTCTGCCCACGTGGTTGAAAACGCCGTCCAGAATGACCCGGATGCCGTTCTTGTGCAGTTCGTCGCAGATGTGAGCAAACATCTCGTTGGTGCCCAGACGGCGGTCAATGACACGATAGTCCGTGGTGTCATAGCCGTGCTCCACCGATTCGAACACCGGTCCGAAGTAAACGGCATCCACACCCAGTTCTTTCAGATGCGGGATCCAGTTCAGCACCTTTTCCAGACGGTTCACCGGTTCTCCGCCCTCGTTGAACTTGGGCGCTCCGCAGAAACCCAGGGGATAGATGTGATACATCACAGCGTTTTCATACCAATTCATATCATTTTCCTCCTATTCTATCACACAGAGCCAAACAGCTCTGAAAGAGCTCACTTTACAGAGCCCTCCAAATAGTACGTTGCCTCCATATCCGCCACATTGACCGCCAGCGCCAGCGGGAACATCTCCAGCGCTCTGCCGATGCTGTTCTTGTCCTCTATGCCGGAAAAGCCCATGTGATAGCGAATGGCAAACGCCTCGTCCTGTGTCAGGTGCATGAAGCACTGGATCATGTAGACGGACTTTTCCCCGTGGCCGTAGGGCAGGCTGTCCCGTATGGTGTAATACGGCACCCGTTCCCAGACGCCCTGTTCATTTTTGGCGTTGCGGTAGTCCACCGCATAAAAGCCCACCTTGCAGATATCGTGGAGCAGTGCCGTAATGGCGATGGTCTCGGGGGTATAATCCATGCCGTACAGCTCCTTGGTACGGGGACGGCTCAGATAATCCTTCAGGCACTCGTACACATTCAGGCTGTGCTCCACCAGCCCGCCCTCATATGCCCCGTGGAAACGGGTACTAGAGGGTGCAGTAAAAAAATCGCTGGCATCGGAATCCAGCCACGCAAGGAGCCGGTCGGCGCCGCGGCGTGTAATGTGTTCCTGATAGACGGCGATAAATTCTTCTCGTTTGGTCACAAAATCCACCACACTTTCTGCTGTCTATTATACCACGTTTCTACGGAATTGGCAAGTATTCTCCTGAAAAACACAGGAAACGGGAAAGCTGCGGCGATATCACCGCAACGTTCCGGCGGACGTTTTCAACGAAATTCCCAACATTCCCACCACGCCCCGCCTTGCCAGCATCCTCAAAGTATGCTATACTACAACAAAAAACCACTGCACCGCACTTGCGGCACAGTGGCGCTGTCTTATCGGCTGCTGTCGTCCCTTGCAGTCTTGGTCGTCTGGGCGGTCTTGGTGCTGTTCTCGCCGTCCCCCATCATGTCACCCACGGCATCGCCGACATCCTTTACCACATCGCCGGCATCCGTGACCAGATCCCGCACGCCGTCCTCTGCATCCGTGACCATGTCTTCCACGTCCTCTTTAATGCCGCTCTTGCTGTCGTCATCCCGCACGCTGTCCGTCACCGTCGTGGTATCCGCATCCGACATGGAGTCCGCACCCTCTTTTGTGCCGCAGCCAGTCAGGGATGCCGTCAGCAGCATTGCCAGCATCGCCGGCACAATCACATAGCGGCAATTCTTTCGATTCATCATATTCTTTCACCTCATATGCTCTGGTTTCTGTACACAGAAAGCTCCTACAGCAATCTGTACCTCTATCATTTCCAACAATTCTGAACTTATCCTCTTTCCACACTTTCCACCTCAGATTTTATGCGAAATTTCGGGAATTTTGCGAACGGCTTCGCTGCATTTCCGTGGCATTTCCCCAACTTTTCAACAGCGTTTTCCACAGTTTCCGGAAAACTTTCCGTTCTGCCGGCGCAGGCAGTCAGAACCTCCACAGCGGTTTTGGCGCAGAAATCTTCGGATTGTGGAAAATTGTCCCCGATTTTTCGGGAAAAGCACGAAAAACCGAGGATTTCGGTTTTCCACAAGTTGTTGAAAACGAAGTGGAAAACTGGGGAGAGCTGTGGAAACGGAAAAATTTTTCCCCAGTCTGTCACAAACGCCGCCGTGCTGCGTTATCATTGGCAGAACGTTCTAAAAGCTTATCACAGGAGGTGAACCACATGCAGTCAGCCAAGGAAAAGCTGCAAACCCTCTATCAAATCTACGAAAAACCAATGTACCACATCGCCTACGCCATTCTGCACCATCCGCAGCAGGCGGAGGATGCCGTTTCGGAGGCGTTTTGCCGTGTGATCCGTCATCTGGACAAGATCGGAGAACCGGAGCACCCCAAGACCAAACAATACATGATCAAAATTATCCGCAGCACCGCCATCAGCCAGTACCGGAAAAATGCTCGGGAGAGCAGCCGCTATGCCCCGTGGGACGACGGCATTCTCCAGATCCCCACGGAGGACACACCGGTCACATCCTCCGAACAGCAGGAACGGCAGATGGCAGAGCGTCTTGCGATCTCCGAGATGCTGGGCGTACTCAACGCCACCGACACCAAGATCGTTCTGCTGCGGTGCCAGCAGGACATGCCGTTTCGGGAGATCGCCCGGCAGTGCGGCATGAAAGAAGCTGCCGTGCGGAAACGATTCGAACGTGCCAGAAAGGCCATGATGAAGCAGAAAGGAGTCACTTCCTATGAACAACTATTTTCCTTACAATGACAAAGAAGCATGGGAGCATCTCGTTGAGGAAGCGTTTTCTCCCGATGCTCCGGAACCGCAATTCTCGCTGGCATACCAGGCCCGCAAAAAACAGATGGAGGAATCTCTGATGAAAAAGACCCGCAAACCTATGAAAAAATCCGCTGTTATCGCCATCGCCGCAGCCGCAGCGCTCGCCGTACTCACCCCCGCCACCGCTTTCGCAGCCTCCCGGATCTATCAGGCACGCATTGAACAGACGGCTGCCTACCAGAAAACCGTCCACATCGAAACCGGCGACTCCGTTTCCGACCAGATCATGGCGCTGTCCTACAGCTGGCTGCCCGATGGCGTTTCCTACGCCGCAGACGGCCCTTATGGAGGGAAGTATCGGGACGCAAACGACGACGAGCGTGGCTTTACGCCCACGTTCTGGAAGATCGACGGCGGCAGCCAGAACATTGCTGCACAGATCAACTACGCCACCGGTCAGACCGAATACACCACCGCCAGCGGCAACTCTGTCATCTACATCAAACGGGACGGCTGGAGCGAGCTGTGGGTGGCATTCACCGGCACGAAATACGCTGCGCAGCTCTACACCAACCAGCTGAGCGACGAGGAGGTACGGCAGCTGGCGGAGGGCATGACTCTGACACCGGCGGACACCGAAACGGCATCCATCTGGGACGACTCCCTCAATCGGGAGGAGGGCGACGGCGGATATACCGTTTCCTATGACATCGACAAGAGCCGGATGCAGCTGTATCAGGTGGGCGAATCCGTACAGGGCACGGCGGCATATGGCTACACCGGATACACTTTCTCCGTGGAGCAAGCCTCCCTGCAGGACAATTTCGACGGCATCACCACCGATGCCATCGGCATGGCAGCAGACTACAGCGGCTATCTGGACGCAGACGGCAAGATCACCACGGTGCGCAGTCTGGTAAAGCTGGGCGACGGTGTCAACACCCTGGATGAGGTCGTCAAGCAGGAGAACATCCAGCAGAAGGTACTGCGGGTGACACTCCGCTGCACCAACAACAGCAGCGAGGATCAAGAGGTCACCGTCTTCCCCGAGCTGTTCCAGATCACAGACCAGAGCACCATGACCAACCAGTCGTTTGACACGGCAACGGGCGAGAGCATCTCCCACGACACCACCGACGAGCTGATGGTGGACGACAGCATGTTCAGCTTCCGCACCGACTGGGATTCCCAGAAAAACAATCTCACCAACCTCGCCCCCGGCGAGAGCGCAACCGTAGAGCTGGCATTTCTGGTGGATGCGGACAATGTCGGCAATCTGTACCTGAACCTGTTTCCCAGCACGGACGGCAGCGAGGGCATTGCAGACGGCGATCCGGTGGTAGACCTTTGCGGCCTGAAATAAGCTTTTCTCTTTTCCTCCCATAAAAAAATCCCCTCAGGCATTCCTGCCCGGGGGGATTCGTTTTGTATTTTGTGCGTTTGGGGTTACTGCTCGAACTTCCGCCGCAGCTTTTCAAAGAAGCTCTGGCGCTTTGCCTGATTCTTCTCCTCCAGGCTGTCGTCGAACTTTTGCAGCAGTTCCTTCTGCTGTTTGGTCAGCTTCTTCGGCACCTCTACCACAACGGTGACGTACTGGTCGCCGTATGCCTCTCTGCCGATGTACTTGACACCCTTGCCACGCAGCCGGAACTTGGTGCCGCTCTGCGTGCCCTCGGAGATCTCGTACTCCACCTTGCCGTCAATGGTGGGCACAGTAATGGTTGCGCCCAAAACTGCCTGCGCATAGGTGATGGGCACTTCGCAGTAGATGTCCACGCCTTTTCTGGTGAACAGATCGTGGGGCTTTACGGAAACTGCAACATTCAGATCACCTTTTCCGCCGCCGTTGATGCCGGCATCGCCCTCGCCGCCCACACGGAGCACCTGACCGTTATCGATGCCTGCCGGCACGTTCAGTTCGATCTCCGATGTCTTGCGATAGCGTCCGCTGCCACGGCACTTGCTGCACGGATTGGTGATGATCTTGCCCTTACCGCCGCAGCGCGGGCACACCTTGGTGGTGGAGATTACGCCGAACGGGGTACGCTGGTTGACCCGCACTGCCCCCTGTCCGTTACACTCGCTGCACGTATTGCTGACGGTGTTGGAATCTGCGCCGGTGCCGTGACACTGTTCGCACTGTACCATGTGCGCCACACGCATCTTCTTCTTGGTGCCCTTGCATGCCTCCATGAAGTCGATGACGATGCTGCTGTTGACATCACCGCCGCGGCGGGGCGCATTGGCGCTAGCAGCCGTGCTGCGTCCGCCGCCACCAAATCCGCCGAATCCGCCGAAAATGCTGTCGAAAATATCGCCCACGTCGCCAAAACCGCCGCTGAATCCGCCGGCGCCGGCACCTCCGCCATAGCTGGGATCCACGCCGGCATGCCCGAACTGGTCATACCGTGCACGCTTCTCTTTATCCGAGAGGACACCGTAAGCCTCGTTGACCTCCTTGAATTTTTCTGCTGCTTCCTTATCGTCCGGATGCAGATCGGGGTGATACTTCCGTGCCATTGTCTTAAAGGCCTTTTTGATCTCCTCTTCCGAAGCACCCTTCTGCAGCCCCAGCACTTCATAATAATCCCGTTTTTCCGCCATGTTTGCCGGCTCCTTTCTCTCAATCATACAACGATGCGGGACAAGCCGAAACCTGCCCCGTGATCGTTTGCCGATACAAACCGTTCCGGACGGAACGAACTCATACCCGCATTATACTACGGCCGTTTTCGGAACTCATGCCCTTTTGGGCACCATTCGTCAAACTCCAGTCTTCTTTATACTTCCTTGAAGTCTGCATCTACAACGCCGTCATCGTTACCGCCGTTGTTATGATTGCCGCCGTCTGCTGCACCGCCGAAGCCGCCTGCACCAGCTGCGCCGCCCATATCCGGACCTGCACCCGGCTGACCGCCGTTCTGCTGATAGATCTTGGAGGACAGTGCATAGAATGCCTGCTGGAGATCGTCGGACTTTGCCTTGATGGCATCTGCATCGTTTCCGCCCAGTGCGCTTCTCAGGTCAGCGATCTTGCTCTCGATTGCGGACTTTTCGTCAGCCGGAACCTTGTCGCCGAATTCCTTCAGTGCATTCTCGCACTGGAAGCACAGGCTCTCTGCGTTGTTCTTGGTGTCAACCTCTTCCCGGCGCTTCTTGTCTTCCTCAGCAAACTGCTCTGCTTCCTTGACAGCCTTGTCGATGTCCTCCTTGGACATGTTGGTAGAAGCGGTGATCTTGATATCCTGCTCCTTGCCGGTGCCCAGATCCTTTGCGGTAACGTGAACGATACCGTTCTGGTCGATGTCGAAGGTTACTTCGATCTGCGGGATGCCTCTCGGAGCCGGTGCGATGCCGTCCAGACGGAAGGTGCCCAGCTGCTTGTTATCCCGTGCGAACTCACGCTCACCCTGAAGGACAACGATATCAACGGCAGACTGGTTATCCGCAGCGGTGGAGAAGATCTGGCTCTTCTTGGTCGGAATGGTAGTGTTTCTCTCAATGATCTTGGTGCAAACACCGCCCATGGTTTCCAGACCCAGCGACAGCGGTGTAACATCCAGCAGCAGCAGACCGTCCTTGACGTCGCCGCCGAGGACACCGCCCTGATATGCAGCGCCCAGTGCGACGCACTCGTCCGGATTGATACCCTTGAACGGCTCCTTGCCCAGCTTCGAACGAACGGCTTCCTGAACCGCCGGGATTCTGGAAGAACCGCCGACCATCAGAACCTTGTTCAGTTCCGACGGAGACAGACCGCTGTCAGACAGCGCCTGCTGTACCGGGCCCATGGTAGCGTCTACCAAATCCTTGGTCAGTTCGTTGAACTTGGCAACCGTCAGGTTGATATCCAGATGCTTCGGACCGCCGTTGGCATCCACTGCGATGAACGGAATGTTGATGTTTGTGGTCGTGGTGGAGGACAGCTCGATCTTTGCCTTTTCTGCGGCATCCTTCAGACGCTGTACGGTCATCTTATCGGAGGACAGGTCAATACCCTCTGTCTTCTTGAACTCGCTGACCAGCCAGTCAATAATTCTCTGGTCGAAGTCATCGCCGCCCAGACGGTTGTTGCCGGCAGTAGCCAGTACCTGCTGTACGCCGTCGCCCATCTCGATAATGGACACATCGAACGTACCGCCGCCCAGGTCGTAAACCATAACACGCTGATCCTCTTCCTTGTCAATGCCATAGGAAAGTGCAGCAGCGGTCGGCTCGTTGATGATACGCTTTACGTTCAGACCGGCGATCTGTCCAGCATCCTTGGTTGCCTGACGCTGAGAATCGGTGAAGTAAGCCGGAACGGTGATAACCGCCTCTGTAACCGGCTGTCCCAGATATGCTTCCGCATCAGTCTTCAGCTTCTGGAGGATCATTGCGGAGATCTCCTGCGGGGTGTACTTCTTGCCGTCGATCTCTACTTTATAATCAGTACCCATGTGACGCTTGATAGAAGAAATGGTGCGATCCGGATTTGCGATGGCCTGACGCTTTGCAGTCTGACCAACCAGACGCTCTCCGGTCTTGGAGAAACCAACCACAGACGGAGTGGTTCTTGCGCCCTCTGCGTTGGGAATTACCACGGCCTTGCCGCCTTCCATAACAGCAACACAGGAGTTTGTTGTACCCAAGTCAATACCAATAATTTTTCCCATAATAATCTCTTCCTTTCTGTATCTCCGTTCCCATCGAACGGGCAGGTTTTTTATTTGATTGGAAATTTATGAAAACTGTCCGCCGGGACAGGAATTTTCACGCTCTTTCTGCGCCGGATGCGTTCCTATATGGACACCGCAACCATTGCCGGACGAATCAGGCGGTCGCCCAGAAGATACCCCTTTTGGAATACCTCGCAGACCACATCGCTGTCATACTTGCTGTCGTCCACCTGCTTGATGGCGTTGTGCACCTTGGGATCGAATGCCTCGCCCATGGCTGCAACCTCCGTTACGCCCAGCTTCTCGAATGCCTTCTGAATCTGCGCAAAGGTCATTTCCACGCCCTTCTTGTAGTTCTCATCGGTACACGGCGCTTCCAGCGCACGTTCGAAGCTGTCCATCACGGCAAGCAGCTCCTGTACACAGTCCACCTTGGCATCGCCGTAGATCTTTTTCTTTTCCTCGGTGGTGCGGTTGCGGTAGTTCTGATATTCTGCCATCAGCCGGAGGTACTGGTCTTTCTGATCTGCCAGCTCTGCATCCTTCTTTTCGAGGGCTTCCTTCCAGTCTTTCTTTTTCATCTTGCCGCCGTCCTTCTCTGTCTCAGATTCAGAAGCCGGTGTTTCTGTCGCTGCTTCTTCTGCTGCGGACTGTGCCTCTGCTGCCTCTTCCGGAGCTGCGGCGCTCTTTTTGGTTTCCTCTGTTTCGTTTGCCATCCTCAGCACATCCTTTCCTGCTGTTCTATTCCGTCTTTTCCGACGGCTTCTGCTCCGGCGCATCACCGCCGGAATCCTCCGATATCAGATGCGAGATCTTATCGGTGAAATATTCAATATAGGGAATGATCTTTGCGTAGTTCAGACGAACCGGCCCGATGACACCCAGCGACCCGGCGGTATGATCGTCCTTTTGATACTTGGACACGATCATGCTGGAGTTGCCAACCACGAAGCTGTCGTTCTCCGTGCCGAACATCACCTTGATGCCCTGGAACGAATCGTCCAGCAGTCCGGCAAGCTCTTTCTTGTGGAGGATGAACTGTGCCACCTCTCCTTTGTCCAGCTCGTCGCAGGAGAACAGGTTCTGCTCTCCGGTGACATACAGCTCGTTCTGCTGCAAATCACGGGACATCTCGCAGATGCCCTGCACCAGCGGACTCAGCGTCACCATGTAGGTTCCCATCGCAGTGACCATTTGCTCGATCTTCTCGTCCGAGAGATCGGCGACCGAAACGCCCTCCAGATTCTCCTCCATGAAATGTTTGAAGAAATCCATGTGCTCGTGGGTCAGGTCAAATTGCAGCCGGCAGGCACGGTTCTTGATCTTGCCGTCTGAAGTGATAAGCAGAACCACGTACATCCGTTTGCCGGTGGGAATGACATCTACCTTTGTAATCACGGAATACTTGGGGGCGAAGTTGGAAACCACTGTGGCGCACTGGGTGATCTGGGAGAGCGCCGTTGTGGCACTCTGTAAGATCAAATCTTCCGTCAGCTGGGATTCATCCCCCAGCATCCGATCCAGACGCTCTTTTTCCTCCGGGGGAAGCATTCCCTCGCCGCCCTCGCTGATCTCCTCGATATACAGCCGGTACCCGTTGAACGTGGGGACACGTCCCGCCGAGGTGTGGGGCTGTTCCAGATATCCCAATTCCTCCAGGACTGCCATATCATTCCGGACCGTCGCCGCAGATACATGAATCTCCGGCAGCTGTGAGATCGTCTTAGATCCCACCGGCTCTCCGGTGCGGATATATAAGTCTACCACTGCGCATAAGATTTGCCGTTTTCGCGCATCCACGTTAACCATCCTTTCTGGCAGATTCACTTTTCAAGTGTTAGCACTCTTTCTCTCTGAGTGCTAATATAAATTTACCATGACTCAGGGCAATTGTCAAGTGCTTTTTTCATTTTTGTAGGATTGCACAAATTTCAGATTATATTCGTTCATATTTCTGTTCATATTTTCGAAATCTCTGTTTTTTCGTCAATTGTCATCTTTTTTCTTGAATTTATAGGTTGACAAACAGGCGAATTTGTGGTATAATAGCAACTGTCACTGGTACTCCCATTTTGCACTTGGTGACAGTTTCAAACAGAAAGGACTCACAAAACATGAAAGAACCCGTTTCCCCTGCATTTGCAGCCAAAGACGGCGGTTCATCCGCCGGACAGCACGAAAAAATTCTCGCCATGGTACAGATTGCACTGTTTACCGCAATCATCGCCGTGTGTTCCTGGATCCAGATTCCTCTGGTGGTTCCGTTCACGCTCCAGACCTTCGGCGTTTTCTGCGCCCTTGCGATTCTGGGCGGAAAGTCTGGCACTATCTCCGTTCTCTTATATATTGTACTGGGCACGATCGGCGTACCGGTATTCGCCGGCTTTTCCGGCGGCATCGGCACCCTGCTGGGCATGACCGGCGGCTACATCATCGGATTCCTGTTCTCCGCTCTGATCTACTGGGGCATCACCCGCTGGCTGGGGGAGAAGCTGCCGGTGATGATTCTCGCCATGGTGCTGGGACTGGCGGCATGCTACGCATTCGGAACAGCGTGGTTCATGGTGGTATACACCCGTCAGATCGGGGAGATCGGACTGATGGCTTCCCTCACTTCCTGCGTATTCCCGTTCATTCTGCCGGACTGCGCCAAGATCGCCCTTGCGATCCTGCTGGCGAAACGGCTGCCGAAGCGTCTGATTCGCCGTGTATAAGCTGCGTCCCCACCACGGGCTGTGTACAGCGTTCTTCTGCGGCCACGGCTACAGCGATGCCTTTACCCGGAACATGCGGGAGAAGCTCCGGCTGTTTGGGCAAACTGACCCGTGGATCATGCTGACGAACGGGGCGGACTGTCTGTGTGCCGCCTGTCCCCACAACCTGCCCGGACACTGCGAGGATGCGGAAAAGGTGCACGCCTACGACAAGGCTGTACTGGCGCATCTGGGATTGCAGACAGGGGCGGTGCTCCGCTGGGAGGCGTTCTGCCGGCTGGTGGACACCCGCATTCTCGCCGCCGGAAAGCTGGCGGCGATCTGCGGCGACTGCATGTGGTACGCCATTTGCGGAAAACGAATGGCGGATGGAATCGTGCGGGAAAATCCGGATTTATAAGAACTGTGCAGGAGAGGAACGACTTCTCCTGCACTTTTTTGCGAAGCGGGGAGGATTTCTGTGCGCATTTCCGAAAAAAGCTTGACATTTCCCCCGTTTTCCGCTACAATATAAAAGATACCAATTCTATTGCAAGGAGAATTTGAAAATGCTGACCAATGAACAAAAGAGCATGGATAAAATCGTAGACCTCTGTAAGTCCCGCGGCTTTGTATACCCGGGTTCTGAAATTTACGGCGGTCTGGCAAACTCCTGGGACTACGGCCCGCTGGGTGTAGAGTTGAAGAACAACATCAAGCGTGCCTGGTGGAAGAAGTTCGTGCAGGAATCCCCTTATAATGTGGGACTGGACGCTTCCATCATCATGAATCCGGAGACATGGGTGGCTTCCGGTCATCTGGGCGGCTTCTCTGACCCGCTCATGGACTGCAAGTCCTGCAAGACCAGACACCGTGCCGACAACCTCATCGAGGACTTCGACGGCACCAACCCTGCCGGCTGGAGCAACCAGCAGATGATGGACTACATTCGGGAAAAGCAGATTCCCTGCCCGAACTGCGGCAAGACGGACTTCACCGACATCCGCCAGTTCAACCTGATGTTCAAGACCTATCAGGGTGTTACCGAGGACTCCAAGTCGGAGCTGTACCTCCGTCCGGAGACCGCACAGGGCATCTTTGTCAACTTCGCCAACATCCAGCGCACCACCCGCAAAAAGCTGCCCTTCGGCGTGGCACAGATCGGTAAGTCCTTCCGAAACGAGATCACACCGGGCAACTTCATCTTCCGTGTCCGTGAATTCGAGCAGATGGAGCTGGAGTTCTTCTGCAAGCCGGACACCGATCTGGAATGGTTCCAGTACTGGCGCAGCTACTGCAAAAACTTCCTGCTGACACTGGGTCTGAAGGAAGAGAACCTGCGGTTGCGTGACCACGATCCGGAGGAACTGTGCTTCTACTCCAAGGCAACCACAGACTTCGAGTACAAGTTCAGCTTCGGCTGGGGCGAGCTGTGGGGCGTTGCCGACAGAACCAACTACGACCTGACACAGCATCAGGAACACAGCGGCAAGTCGCTGGAATACTTCGATCCGGAGACCAACACCAAGTACATCCCGTACGTCATCGAGCCGTCCCTGGGTGTAGAGCGTCTGTTCCTGTCCATCGTCACCGAGGCTTACGACGAGGAAGTCGTTGACGCGGCAAAGAACGACACCCGTGTTGTCATGCATCTGCATCCGGCACTGGCACCGTACAAGGCTGCCATTCTGCCGCTGTCCAAGAAGCTCAGCGAAAAGGCACGGGAGGTTTACGCCGTTTTGGCAAAGCACTTCCCCGTGGACTTCGACGAAACCGGTTCCATCGGCAAGCGCTACCGCCGTCAGGACGAGATCGGCACACCGTTCTGCGTCACTGTGGACTTCGACACCGTGGAGAGCGACAACTGCGTCACCATCCGTGACCGTGACACCATGGAACAGGTTCGTATGCCCATCGACGAGCTGGTAAGCTATCTGGAGAGCAAGATCGAACTGTAAGAGCCTGTCTTCACAAGAAATATATGTGGATTTTCGAGCATAATTTTGTTGCAGACAAGGCAAAAATACGCAGGCGGGCTGTCGCCCGGCAAGTATTTTTCACGCAGGATGCAGCAAAATTTGCCGAAAAGACACTTGTATACGCTTGTGAAGACAGGTTCTTATACTAAAAGCACGGATTGTGCTTAATAGCCTCCGCCATATGCATAGTTGGAGATGATATCCGACAGATACCATTCCTTTCCGTTATAGGAATAGGTCAAATATGCCTCTCCCGTGGATTCCTCCGGATCGCTGGTCAGAACATCCACCCATTTTCTCGTGCTGCTCTGGTACTGCGAGTCATAATAGCAATTGTCATAGGTATAGTCATAGGCGATACCGCAGCTATAAGTAAAATCGCCGTCAAATACCGTTTGTTCGGAGATATCCCGATAGGAGGTCACCTTCACATTGTGCATGCCAGTTTCCTCTTTCTCATAGAAGGAGTCGTAGAAATAATCCTCATAGGCATCCGACATAGTGTTGTCCTCCAGCGTTGCCCCCTGACAAGCTGCGGTGATCATCTGATCCAGATCGGATTTCGCCGTCTCGAAAATGGTGTCAACGACAGAATCCAGAATCGGCATGTCAGAACTGTAAATGTCCACTGCCTCGGAACCCGTCGTCGTATATTCCTCGGTCAGCTCCGAAGATGCCGACACCTCGTGTACCCCGTAGAAGATGGCGTCAATGCTGTAGTACTGGTAGTTGTTCTCCTCATCGGTATCCGTCTTGTAGCTGTCAATGGGAATACCGTCCACCGTGACTTTGGCGTAGCCCGGCGCACTCACCGTAAAGCTGCCCAGCATGCTGGAGGCAGAGATCTGATACTCCGGAAAGAACAGAAACTTCTTTTTCGAAAGCTTCACCACTTCCACACTCATCTCATTGGAGGTGGAACGGTCGGTCACGTAGTCCACCGTATAGGTGCGCATCAGGCGTTCCGCATCATCCTTGCTGCCCTTGCTCTTCCTGGTGCCGGAAGACGCTCCGTCCTCGTGAATGCGGTAGGAACCGATTCCCGTATAGAGCTTTGCCTCTCTTTCCATCATGGCTTCGTAGGCATCATAGTTGACGAAGTCCGACTCCTTGACATAGAGTTGGCTGTACGCCTTTTCCCAGTCGCCTTTTTTCAGCGCAGAAAAGTACTGGTCTACCACCCGCTTGGGGTTCGACAGATAATTCCCTACCGAAATACCCGTAATCAGAGCCGCCAGAACCACCAGCAGCAGAATCACCGCCAGCAGATGCTGTTTCAAAAATTGCAGCGCACGCATAGCAAAAGGCATCATCCGCTTGGGATTCGGAATAGAAACCGTTACCGTCTGCCCGGCACTGGCTGCCGGCTGTCCCTGCGATGCGCCGGCAGGCTGTGCCGGATTGGGTGCAGGCGGTACAGGCGGAGCAGCTCCAGCTGTCTGTGCCGGATTCGGTGTGGGCGGTACGGGCGGCTTTCTCAGATCCGCACCGCACTCCTCACAAAACATACAGTCATCGGCGTTATTTGCGCCGCACTTCCAACAATTCATCTTATTTCTCCATCCTCTCAATAATATCCATAGTAATAGTCATCACTGGCGCTGTTATCTTTCCCGTTTTCCCCAGTGTTCCCCGTTTCAAAGCGGCTCCCCGAACCTCCGGCGTTTCTCGCCGAGGGCGCAGTTCCCTCCGCATTGCCGTCATCAGATTTGGCAGCGCCTGTCTTTGCCGTGCCCTTTGCATCAGTTTCTGAGGATTCCGGTGCCGTTTCCTTGGATTTTTCCGGCGCAGCAGATGCTTCTCCGGCATTGCTTTCAACAGGTTTTGCCGCATCCGACTTTGCCATGTCCTGCGTGTCTGCCTCCGATGACGGCGCATCCGCTTTCTCCTGTTCCGGTGCAGGCTCCCTTACGGATTCCGCTGGCATCTGCAACTCCGGCGCAGTTTCTTCCGCATTGCCGTCAGCAGATTTGACAGCGCCTGTCTTTGCCGTGCCCTTTGCATCAGTTTCTGAGGATTCCGGTGCCGTTTCCTTGGATTTTTCCGGCGCAGCAGATGCTTCTCCGGCATTGCTTTCAACAGGTTTTGCCGCATCCGACTTTGCCATGTCCTGCGTGTCTGCCTCCGATGACGGCGCATCCGCTTTCTCCTGTTCCGGTGCAGGCTCCCTTACGGATTCCGCTGGCATCTGCAACTCCGGCGCAGTTTCCTTGGATGTCTCCGCAGAAGCCTCCTCCGTTGCCGGTGTTACCGGTCTCGAGGTTTCTGCACGCTCGGTTTCCGGCATGGCGTTTTCCTGCACTTTGTCCGACTTTTCTCCGTCCTCCAAAACTCGTGCCGATTCCTCCGGACGCTCCCACGCAAAGGTGGCGATGGGCTCCATTTCTCCGGTCTTCGCATTCTTCACAGCAAGCGTTCCCATGTCGCTGCCGTTCTCCGGCGGAATAATCATGGTTCTTGACGCAATATCCCTGTCCTCTCCGCAGGCATAGGCGGAGATGTTCATCATCGCATCGTTCTCGTCGTGATTCTCAAAGGCATGGCTGCGGTTTTCCCGGCTCGGCTCTACCTGAAACTGCCCCGGATTGCTGAACATCTGGTTGTGCTCCTGCTGCGTCAGCCCCGCTTTCTCAGAGTACTTCACCTCGTACTTGTTCTCGAAGCTGTTGACATGGCCGATGTCTGTCTGGACGTTCCCGTCAATGACCTGCCCCGTTCCGTTGGGACTGACGATCTGTCCGTTCTCGTCCTGCTGGGTAAATGCCGCATTGGCACGCACCTGTCCGCTGACGTTCTTAGTCATGGGCGCACGCTTGATACGCGCTGCCTCCGCCCGTTCCCGTGCCGCAGCTTCTTCCAGTTCCACTGCTTTCCGGTCGAATTCCGAATAGTTGCCGACAAACTCCATCGGTCTGCCAGACTCGATCACATACTGCTCCGGCATACCGCCGTCCATAAACACCTGCACACAGCCGCCAGTCAGATCCCGTCCGTACGGCATATTCACCTCCCCGCCGGCAAGTTCGGCGTGCTGCCAATAACTGAAGCTTCCCTGCGGTGCTGCAAATCCGATTTGGATCTCTGTTCCGATCGGAAGCACCGCTGTCTGATAATACTGCCGCTGGTTCCACTCCGGGCGCACCGCCAAAGACATCTTAGCCTCCATGCGATCTTTTGGCAGCTCCGTTGTCCAGTAAGGCCCGCCTTTGACCGGCGCTGTCGTCACCCGAAAAAGCACTACAGGCTGTGTCGTTCTGGCAGTCTGATAATCCCCCCTGTCAAAGGTGGCGGCAACCGACACATCCAGCTTTTTTTGCGGCACGGTAAAATCCAGCCACGGAATATCCTGAATCCGCACGAAACATCCTCCTCTCGAAACTCTGAAAAGTCACCCAAAATCAAATAAATTGCGACATTTTTCCATCATTTTTTTGCACAGCAGCGCAGACAGAAAGCGTCCTGCCGCTTCATTTTTCCGGTGAAAAAGCGCAAAACCGACTCCAATTGTACGTTTTTTCCATTATATCACAGAACCGATATCAAGTCAAGCACCACATTTTCCCGCAGCACATAAATAAAATCCAAAAACCGCCCAAAATCACGTCAAATTTCAGTGCCAATCGCTTTCCGGATTCTCTTGACGTTATCGTGATTTCATGCTACAATGATAATGTGCACAAATTCAGCACTTTGGAAAGGAGCAAATTAGATGAAAATCACAAAATTTCTAGCTGCTGCCATGGCGATGCTCTGCGGACTGACGCTGTCGGCACAGCTTCCCGTCAGCGCAGAGGAATCCGAGCCGGCACTGGTGGATTCCGGCATTGACTACACCGAGTCCGTGGGGACGATCCGCACGCCGGGCGCAGGCTACACCTCCTCGCTGGCGTTCCGCTGCAAGCCGGGGGAGACAAAGGCGTACAACCCCACTGGCGATCTGGTCGTCATGTTCGTGGACATCGGCGGATTCTCCAGCGGTTCCAACGGCACAACCGATTCCGACGGCAACTACACCGAGGGCACGGACTACGATCTGGACGGTGTGTTTTTCTCCAGCATGCGCCAGACGCTGGAAAACAGCCGCAGAAACGGCTGCATGGTTGGCATCCGCTTCCGCTACGATGCCAATGGCGTGCGCAATCCGGAGCCTGCCACCTTTGACCAGATGGTCAGGCACATCGAACAAATTCGGGCGGACGGCTTTCTGGAGGACTACAAGGACATCATCTGCTATGTGGAGAGCGGTTTTGTAGGCTGCTACGGCGAGCAGTGGGGCGGAAAATACTGCTTCATGGAGGACAAGGCAAAGCTGCTGGATCTAATGCTGGATGTCGTACCGGACAGCATCCCCGTCACCGTGCGTACCCCCAACATCTTCGCCAAGTGGGCTGGCATCGAGGAATCTGATCTGGGCGATTATGTTCTGGAAGCCGGCAGTCAGGCAGCCCGTGTCGGTCTTTATAATGATGGCTATATGGGCTCGGACTCCGACCTCGGCACGTTCCACGACCGGACACGTGACCTGAAATGGCTGCGGCAGCAGACGCTCACCTCTTACTACGGCGGCGAGTTCTCCGGCAATCTGGACTTTGCCAAGAAGTACGACACCTACCTGCCGGAAAACGCCGTGCCGGAGATGTACTACTCCCACCTGAGCTATATCAACTCCAACATCTACAGCCTGTACAAGGACTACACCTTCGGCGAGGCATACGATGTGGAGGGCGTGGACAACAGCGCCTACTACGGACAGACCGTCTTTCAGTTCATTCGGGATCACCTCGGCTACCGCTTCGTCCTGCGGGATTCCGATCTGAGCGGAACGGTTTCGCAGGACGGCGTGCTGCGCATTGCCACCAAAGTGGAAAACACCGGATTTGCCAATCCCATTCCTGCACAGAAAGCCGAGATCATTCTGGAAAAGGACGGGAACTACCTCAAAACAGAAGTGGATGCGGACACCAGAACGTGGTACTCCTGCACCACAGTTTCGCCGGAGTTTAACCTGAAGCTACCCGCTGCCATGGAGACCGGCGAGTGGAATGTATACCTCAAGCTCTCCGCCGGCGACAACGAGCTGGGACAGATGAGCTTCCGCTCCGTTCAGTTCGCCAACAGCGGCATTTGGAATGCCTCGCTCGGTGCAAACTATCTGGGCAGCTTCACCGTGACCGCAGATGACAGCGATGTCAAGTCCGCAGACAACAGCTTCTACCAGACCAACGCTACACAGGAAGTCTCCCATTCTGACGGCACAATGTACACAGCGAAAAATCTGGTCACCGTGGACGGCGCAGCCAGCAGCGACACCGAATATACCGATGAGATGGTCCGCACCAGGGACGAAAACGGCAACTATCTCTCCATCACCAACGACGACCAGTACCTCTACATTTTCGCCAATCTGAAACAGGACGCACAGACACCGGTGTACAACCTCTCCTTTCAAAATGTCACCACCGGAAAGAGCTACTGGATGTATTACCAGAACAACGGCTTTGTATACTTCAACGGCACTGGCGGTGTTCCGCTGGGATGTGTGCAGAAGCACAGCGGAAACACCATTGAGTTTCGCCTTCCGCTGGGGGATTTTCTGGGCATGAGCGCCGGCACAGAGCTTGCCGACATCGCCTACACGGTACAGGATCAGGCGAACTCCTGGAATAAGACCGGTTCCCTGAAAGCGGACAGCTATACCGTAACCGGCAACTTCAACGTCTACTCCGCCAAGCAGACTGTGAATCTGGCGGAGGGCGACACGATGGAGCTGGCACCGCTGACCTCCGGCAGCGGCCTCTCCTACCAGTGGTATCACGACGGCGAGCAGATTGAAAACGCCACGGAGAAAAGCTACGCCATCACCGCCGATTCCAAGGACACCTGCGGCATCTATTCCGTCACAGTCACCACGCCCTCCGGCATTGCCAAGACTGTGGAGGTCTGCGAAGTTGCCGATGTCATTTTGCAGCCAGTACAGCCGGTTTCCGGCGATATCAATCAGGATGGCACGGCAGATCTTGCCGATGTGATCTTGCTGCAAAAATATCTCCTTGCCCAGGCTTCGCTCACGCAGGAGCAGACACAGCTGGCAGATCTCCAGAGCGATGACACCGTAAACGGCTTCGATCTGGCGCTTCTCCGCACCTCCTGCCTATCTGCGGAATCGTAAGAGCTCGTGTTCATAGGCGTCTATCTACGTCTTTTCGGCAAATTTTGTTGCATACTGCGTTAAAAATTCTTGCCATACGAAAGTATGCCCGCAAATTTTTGCCTTGTCTGCAAAAAAATTTGCTCGAAAATCCGCATATATTTCCTATGAACACAAGCTCTAAAATTTCACGCATCATATCCCCATCAAAAAACCGGCGCTGCTTGATTTCTGGGCAGCGCCGGTTTTTGATTTGCGAGCCTGTGCGCTTAGGAACGAGACAGCCACTGTTCCAGCGTTTCCAGTACATCCTGATACACCAGTTCCCGATGGGTCTCGTTGAGAATCTCGTGGCGCATCTTCGGAAACAGACGGCTTGTGACATTGCGGTAACCCACAGAGCGAAGCAGCTCTGCCGCCTGTTCAAACTTCTGGTCGCTGCCACGGCAGGGGTCTTCTCCGCCGGAGAGAAACCGAATGGGCAGCTCCGGCTGCAATACCCGCCAATCCTCCGGATTATAAGTGGTGCGGAGCAGATACAGCAGCGCCTCATAACCGTTGAGGGAGAAGTTGAAATCACACAGCGGATCGGCGTTGTAGGCATCTACCACATTCGGGTCGCTGCAAATCCATGCGTTCCGCCTGTTCTCCTCCCGAAACGGCTTCTGGAACACGACGAACACCGTTTCCGCCAGCCATTTGCTGTGGTACTGTGCGCCCTTCTTTTTTGCCAGGACAGCCCGAAAGCGTTCGCCCAATTCCAGTCCCCACGTATCGCTGGGCGAACCGCAGACAAACAGTCCGGACAGCTGGTCGGGATAGCGTTTCAGATAACACCGCACCGCCAGCGAGCCCATGCTGTGCCCGAACAGAAACAGCGGCAGTTCCGGATATTTCCGGCGCACCCACCGGGAAACCTGATACAAATCGGAGACCAGCGCTACACCGCCGTCCGGATAGAAGTATCCCAGATCCTCCGGCTGGCGCACACTTCCGCCGTGTCCCCGATGGTCGTGGATGACGCAGACGAAGCCGTGCTCCGCCAGAAACTGGAGAAACGGTAGATACCGCTCCTTGTGCTCGCACATGCCGTGGGAAACCTGTACGATTGCTCGTGGCGTGGTTTCGGGGCAGACCAAAAGCCCCTTGAGCGGCAAACGGTCGTGGTGCGAATATAACGTAAATTCCTGCATAATGCCTCCTTTGACTGTGATGACTTTGCGTGATGTTCGTATGCTGTTATTATACCACAAAAATAGACGGCCGTCTATATCTATAAAGAAAATTCCAATATTTTTGCGCAGAAACAGAAAGAAACGAGTTCGTTGAACCCATCAGGCTGCTCCAGCTGAGCGCAGCTGGCGAGGTGT
>NZ_FR898006.1:0-620 GCF_000437175.1 Ruminococcus sp. CAG:330
AATTGTACCGGTTTAACCAGCATCACGATTCCGGATTGTGTCACAAGCATCGGAGATTCTGCGTTTAGGAATTGCACCGGCTTAACCAGCGTCACGATTCCAGATAGTGTCACAAGCATCGGAGATTGTGCGTTTTCTGGCACACTTTGGTTAACAAACAAACAGCATGAAGATTCACTTGTGATCGTAAATGGGATTTTGATCGACGGCACAGCTTGTTCGGGAGAAGTAACGATTCCGAACGATGTCACAAGCATCGGAGAGAGTGCGTTTCAGAATTGCATCGGCTTAACCAGCATCACCATTCCAAAGAGTGTTACAAGCATCGGAAATTTTGCGTTTTACAATTGCACTGACTTGACCAGCATCAATATTCCAGGTAGTGTCACAAGCATCGGAGATTATGCGTTTGACAGTTGCAGCAGCCTGACAAGCATCACCATTCCAAAGAGTGTCACAAGCATCGGAAATTTTGCGTTTTATGGCTGCGGCAAGCTGACCGTATACCTTGAAAACGGCTCTACGCTGACAAGCGGACAACTCGGCGTAGATGCAAGCAAAATCAGAACCTACTGGAACGAAGGCAACCTGACCTGGACACTCACCGCCGACGGCACAAT
>NZ_FR898007.1:0-6537 GCF_000437175.1 Ruminococcus sp. CAG:330
ATTATATCACATTCATTCGCCTTTGTCAAGAAAATAACCATAAACTTTTGAAGTGATTCTTTGTGCAATTCATACAATTCTCAATCAAAAAAGAGCTGCCCGCAGCTAATACAGCCACAGGCAGCTCCATTTTCTCTTATTTCACGGATGATAGACTCGCTTATTTCGAGCTAAAGTCCAGATCAAATGCATCATAGCGCTTGATTGCACGATCATTCTTCTCTACCGTCTGTGCATCGCACCACTGATCCAGCATATCCTCAAAGGCATCACTGTACTTTCTGGTTACTACAGAGGTCTTCTGCGTATCCGACCAGAGATCATCGTCCGTCATTCTCTCTTCAATGTCCAGACGCAGCACCAGATAGCATGCCTCATCATCCTCTACCACAGCCGGCACGCCCAGCTTGGCATCATTAAAGATATAGTCATACGCCTTCTTCGACGGAGTATAGGTGATGTCCTCTTCCTTGGTCTTTTCGTTTGTGGTCACCTTGGCAATGATAGTTTCATTGGCGTACTTCGATGTGGTAGTGGTAGTTTCCCCGCTGCCATCGGATTCGCCAGTGGTTGCCTCTGTAGCGGTTTCCTCCGAAGCAGACTCCTCTGCTGCTGTAGTTTCCGCAGCTTCATCTGCGCCGGCAGTTTCTGTTGCAGCTGCACTGTCTTCCTCTGTAACTGCGGTGGTAGTTGTTTCTGCCATGGTCGTGGTTGCAGCGGTTGTTGTGGTAGTCGCTGCGATCTCGTTGCCGTTCTCATCGGTTGCCGAAGTAGCAGTTTCCGCAGCAGCCTCCTCGGAAATGGAAGTCACATAGGCATTGTAATCCGTCTGGATGGCATCCATCTCATCCAGCATTGCCTCTTCGTCGCCCTCTTTGGCTTCCACACGCTTCAGGTAGCCATTTACCTGCTCCAGCATTGCATCCTTGGCATCCGACTTCAGCAGATCGCCGTTGCCGTCCTTCAGATCAATCTTGATATAACGAACACGAGCATCGTTGTCGATGTAGTATTCCTTCAGCTCATCCTCGGTAACGCCCTCTTCGCCGTCAATGTCATAGTAGTACAGGAACAGGTCGTTGGTGTGGTAGGTGTTTTCCAGCACCAGCTTCACAGACTCCTTAGAAATTCCGTTTGCCTCAAAGGTCTTGGAGTTGGTGTCCCAGAAGTTGTTCAGCGTGTTGTCGATCTCTGTCTTGCTCTCATCCGAAAGTTCCAGAGAAAGCTCGCTGTACTTCTGTTCTACTGCCACATACTGCTGGCAATATTCCAGCGTCTTGTCCTTGATCCAGGTTTCTGTGTCCTTGCCGTCGATTTTCTGCGCCTTGACCACATCATTGTCCGAAGTGTCCAGCTCAGAATTCTGGGACTGCAGCGTGCTGACTGCCTCAGAATAAGCGGAGTATGCAAAGTAGATGTATACGCCTGCCTTTACCTGCATTCCATCGATGGTCATCGCATAGGCAGTATTGCTGCCGCACGCAGCAAGGGAGCCAACCATTGCAGTGGCCATCAGTCCAGCCACGATTTTTTTCCATTTTGACATATGTTCTGATACCTCCGAAATCATTTCCGACAGCCGAAAGCCGACCGTCTTTGTGGAAACTTCGGCGAGAACTGATCCCCGCCGGAAAATTCCCAGATATGTATCTTATTATACTACACTTTTGCGAATAAGTCCATACCTTCCCGAAATTTTTTTCAAATTTTCAGAAAGTGCGCCAAAAGAATTGATTTCGACCGCCGTTTATGGTATAGTAAAGAAAAGCATATCATCCACCGAAAGGAGTTTTGTTTTATGATGAGAGCATTGATTACCGGCGCAACCTCCGGCATCGGACGTGCCATTTCCATGGAATTCAGCCGCCGGGGCTGGGCACTGGTGCTTACCGGCAGAAACCAAAAAGCACTGGAGGAGCTTCAGCAGATGCTCCCCGTTCCCACAGAGATCATTGCGCTGGATCTCGCCGAAGATCAGGCGCCGTTTGCCCTATACGAATTTTGCCGCGGCAAGCGCATTGATGTGCTGGTCAACAACGCCGGATTCGGCGTGTTCGGCGAGTTTACGGAAACCGACTTGCAGCAGGAACTGGAACTACTTCAGGTGAATATCCGTGCGCTGCACATTTTAACCAAGCTGTTTCTCAGGGACTTCCAGAAGCGTGGCAGCGGCAGAATCCTCAACGTGGCATCCAGCGCCGGATTTCTCACCGGTCCGCTGCTCTCCAGCTACTACGCCTCCAAAAACTATGTGGTGCGTCTTTCTCTCGCCATCGCTGAGGAGCTGCGCCACCAGCATAGCCGTGTGACCATCAGCCTGCTCTGCCCCGGCCCTGTGGACACCAAGTTCAACGACCGTGCCGGCGTGCGGTTCCGTGTCAAGGCAATGAGCGCCGAAGATGTGGCAAAAGAAGCGGTGTTTGGCGTACTCACCGGAAAACTGATCATTATCCCCGGCATGCTCAACCAGCTCGGCATCTTCGCCTCCCGTTTTGTTCCGCAGCAGCTGATGTCCCGTATTACCTATTATATTCAGGCAGCAAAGCGAAACTGAAAACTTGTTCCAATCTCACCAAAGCCGGCAGAGGAATCCACCCCCTGCCGGCTTTTTTCAAGCTGATTTATTTCTTTGCAGCCTCATGCACCGCCTTTGCCAGCTCGCAAAGTGCTGTTTCATCCGTCTGCTTCACCGCAGAACGAATGGTAATTGTCGTATCCAGCACTGTCACGTTCTTCATCGTATCCAGATACGACCGCATTTTCTTGGCTGCCGAGGGTGCCCAGGAGCCGTTTTCCACCAGTGCCACAGTGCGGTTCTGGAACGCCTTTGCCTGCAAGTGCAGCAGAAATTCCTCCATGGGCAGAAAAACACCGCCGTCATAGCTGGCCGCTGCCAATACCATCCGATCATACCGGAACGCAGCCTGCACCGCATCTGACATATCGCAGCGTGTCAGATCCAGCACAGTCACCTGCTCGCCCAGCTCCCAGAGCTGTTCCGACAGAAATTCCGCTGCCTTTGCGGTGTTCCCGTGAATGGAGGCATATGCCACCAGCACACCGCTCTCCTCCGGCTGGTAACTGCTCCAAGTCTGATACTTCTGCAAATAAGGTGTCAGGTCGCCGTTCAAAATCGGCCCGTGCAGCGGACAAATCGTGCGAATCTGCAATCCGGCTGCTTTTTTCAGAAGCGTCTGCACCGGCGCGCCGTATTTTCCCACAATGTTGATGTAATACCGCCGTGCCTCATCCGTCCACGGCTCATCGGTATCCAGTGCGCCAAACTTGCCGAACGCATCTGCGGAAAAGAGCACCTGCTCCTTCTCCTCATAGCTGACCATGACCTCCGGCCAGTGCACCATAGGTGCCATGACAAAATGCAGGGTGTGTTCGCCCAGCGAGAGAGTGTCCCCCTCTTTTACAGCAATGGTCGGATTTGTCGGTACCTGCCGGAAAAAATTCGGCAGCATTGCCAACGCTTTCGCCGAGCCTACCAGCGTCATCTCCGGATATGCAGAAGTCAGAATGCCAATGCTTCCCGCATGATCCGGCTCCATGTGGGAAATAATCAGATAGTCCGGCTGGCGGTCGCCCAGCACCTCCATCAGATTTTCCATCCACTGTTCCGTTGCTGCCGGATCTACCGTGTCCATAATGGCAAGCTTCTCGTCCTGAATCACATAGGAATTATACGAAACACCATTGGGGACGGAATACTGGCTCTCAAACAGGTCAATGGTCTTGTCATCTACACCAATATAAAAAATCGCCTTGGAATCTGGAATTGTCTGTAACATAAGATTTCCTCCTTCCGGCAAACGCCGATGTTAAAAGTTGAATCGTTCTCAAATAGTAATCGTTCTCATTAGAAATAGTATATCATGCTGTGCCGTGCTTTTCATGAATTTTCGGCGAACAAAAGAAAAACATTCTCAAGCAGACTTTTCCTTTTCTCCGTCTCTCCGCTGGTACAAAAACATGAGCACTCCCATGGTGATGATAATGAGATACCCCGCAAGGCTCATCCAGTCCGGAATCTGGGCAAACAGCAGAAACCCCAGTCCGGCAGCAAACAGAATCTGCGTATAATCATAGACGGAGATGTCCTTTGCCGGTGCGTAGCAGTAGGCGGATGTGATTCCGAACTGTCCGCCGGCAGCGGAAAGCCCTGCCATCACCAGAATCAACAGCTGCTTCCATGTCATCGGCTCATAGGCAAGCAGCAGATACGGCAGCGTCACCACACAGGAAAACGCCGAGAAGAAAAAGACGATATACGTTTTATTCTCGCCGATCTGCCCCAGCTTCCGCACCATGGCATAGGCAACGCCAGCACCCAGTCCGCCCAGCAGACCGATGAGCGACGGAAACAATGCCGCATTGGAAAAGCTGGGCTTGATGACGAACAAGCTTCCCACAAACGCCCCCAGCACAATCATCCCCTGCTGCCACGTGAGCTTCTCCTTGAGAATCAGCCACGAGCACAGAATGACAAAAAACGGCGACATCTTATTCAAGATCGAGGCATCCGAGAGCGCCAGGTGATCGATGGCGTAGAAGTTGCAGAGAATCCCCGTCGTTCCGGCAGCTGCACGAATCAGCAGGTACGGCAGTGCGCCTTTCCGGGGCAAAAATTTTCCCTTTTGGCGCAGAAGCATCACCAGCGCAAAGGTAAGTGCAACCAGATTCCGGAAAAAACTCTTCTGAATAAACGGCAGATCGCCGGCAAGCCGGACAAAGGCGTTCATCCAGGCAAAACAAAAGGCAGACAGGATGATACAAAGCGTCCCCTTCTGCCGATTGGATAAGGCAATCACATGAAATTCCTCCTCATTGACAAAATGCTGCCTGCATCGGCACTGTATTCAGTATAGCATATCGCCTCCGGATTGTCCAGCGGATTTTCCTAGAATTCTCGCATTTCACTTGACAAAAACAAAAAAATCTGCTACACTACTAGATAGAAAGTCAGCGGTGCACAAAATTTTTGAAACCGCTGCGCACAGATCCGCAGGAAGAGCCTTTGGAACGCTCTCGCCTGCTTCGCACCGGTGCAATGGAAAGGATGATGTACTGCATGCTGCATGCAACCGGTTCCAAAAAAGAACTGACCGCCCGAACCTACTATGTTCTTGTCTCCGATCTTTTGGAGCACGACGAGGTTCAGCGTCTGAAGCAATTCCGTCACCATGTGCATACCACAAGATTTCAGCACAGTTTGAACGTCTCTTATTACAGCTATTGGCTTTGCCGGCGTTTCCACTGGGATGCAGTTTCTGCGGCACGTGCCGGTCTGCTCCACGATCTCTATTTCTATGAGACCAGCGAGTACGATCGGGAACAGGCACCCAACCAGATCTCACACCTGACATTTCACCCGAAGCTTGCACTGCTCAATGCCTCTATGCGCTTCTCTCTCAACGCCATGGAAAAGGACATCATTGTCCACCACATGTGGCCAATCTCCAGACAGCGTCCGCAATACAAGGAGAGCTTCGTGGTCTCCTTTGTTGATAAGTATGTTGCCGTTCTGGAATACTTTGCGCCGCTGTTCCGGCGTATGCGTGCATCTGCCCGCACGGTCTGGGAAATCCGATAAGCGATAACAAAACAAAAAACACGGGAGCTTGCTATGCGCAGGCTGAGAGGAAACGCAGACGTTTCGACCATACCTGATTTGGGTAATGCCAACGTAGGGAACCATGCACATCATTGCAATGGGCATGCCACGAAGGCGTGCTCATTTTTCTTTTATCATAATCATAGGAACTTCGCAGCACTGCACAAAGCCAGCCTGACGGTTTTACACAGCGTTGCCCAAAGAATTGAGGAAAGCGAGGAACTCCAACATGAAACTATCCCCATCGGCATTCCAGTTATACGCCATCACAGAACCAAGCGCCAAGCTCACAGAAAACGTCCGTGCAGCCATTGACGGCGGCATCACCATGCTGCAAATTCGGGAAAAGAACTGCACAACACAGCGCCTGATCCAGATCGCCTACCCTCTCGTCAACATCTGCCGCAACGCCGGCATTCCCTGCATCATCAACGACAATGTAGAAGCAGCACGTGTGCTGGGTGCGGACGGCGTACACGTGGGGCAGCGGGACATGAAGCTGAAAAAGGCACGGGAAATCCTGGGAGATTCCGCTGTCATCGGCACCAGTGCCCACTCCGTGGAGGAGGCGCTTCGTGCCGAAGCAGAGGGTGCGGATTATATCGGCTGCGGTGCGGTATTCCAAACGGCAACCAAATCCGATGCAACGCCCCTAACCTTGGAAAAGCTGTGTGCCATTCGAAAAGCAGTTTCCATTCCCATAGTCGCCATCGGCGGAATTACGGCAGAAAATCTTCCCCACCTCTATTCTTCCGGAGCGGACGGCATCGCTGTGGTATCCGCCATCTTCGGACAACCGGACATCACACAGGCAGCCCGCAATCTATTCGAGCTGACAAAGGTCTTTCAGAAAAGCGGGGCGCAGGTATGAGAGGCTATCCCGTACTCACTATCGCCGGCAGCGACAGCAGCGGCGG
>NZ_FR898007.1:6548-16735 GCF_000437175.1 Ruminococcus sp. CAG:330
CAGCGGCGGTGCCGGCATCCAAGCCGATCTGAAAACAATGACCATACTGGGCTGCTACGGCATGAGCGCAATCACTGCACTGACGGCACAGAACACCACAGGTGTGCGGGAAATCCATCCCGTTCCGGCAGCGTTTTTACAGGCGCAGATTGCCGCAGTCTGTGAGGACATTCCGCCCCTTGCCGTGAAAATCGGCATGGTCTACGATGTTCCGCAGATTCACGCCATTGCAGAGATGGTGCAGCACTACCGCCTGACCAAACTGGTGCTGGATCCGGTGATGATCGCCACCAGCGGTGCGTCACTGCTGCGAAGCAGTGCGCAGAAAGCACTGAAAGAGAATCTGTTTTCCCTCGCCGCTTTGATTACCCCCAACATTCCGGAGGCCGAGGTCCTTACCGGCACGGCAATCACCAGTCCGGAGCAAATGGAACAGGCTGCCCTGCAGCTCTCCGCACAGTTCCGGACGGCGATCCTGCTCAAGGGCGGACACGCTGCCGCACAATGTGACGATGTCCTTGCCAAAGACGGCAGCTGTATCTGGCTGCACGGAGAACGTGTCCCCACCACAGACACCCACGGGACAGGCTGCACCCTGTCCTCCGCCATTGCGTCACATTTGGCGTTGGGATTTTCGCTGGAGGAGAGCGTCCGCCGTGCCAAGGTATATCTGACGCAGGCACTTCAGGCAGGACTGCATCTGGGACATGGCAACGGTCCCATTGCACACAATGCACCTTCTTTTTTTCAAAAAGATGCAATATAACGACGTTTTTCATCGACAACCGGATTTTCTGCAAAATATCTCCGCCCTGTGCGGCAAATTTCGTGTAAGAGCTGAAAGCGGCTCTGGAAAGGATTTTTCATATGTCTACTTATGCTACACAAATGGACGCTGCCAAACAAGGAATCCTGACACCGGAAATGGAAACCGTGGCAAAAGAAGAGCATCTGGAACCGGAACTGGTTCGGGAGCGTGTTGCCAAGGGTACAATCTGTATTCCGGCGAACATCTACCACAAGAGCCTGCATCCCTACGGCATCGGCGAAGGACTGCGCACCAAGATCAATGTCAATCTTGGAATCTCCGGTGACTGCCGGGACTACTCCGCTGAATTCGAAAAGGTAAAGCTTGCGCTGAAATTCAACTGCGAGGCCATCATGGATCTCTCCAACTACGGCAAGACCAACACCTTCCGCAAGCAGCTGATCGAGATGTCCTCTGCCATGATCGGCACAGTGCCCATGTACGATGCCATCGGCTACTTGGAAAAGGAACTGGCAGACATCAAGGCCGAGGACTTCCTGAAAGTGCTGGAGGCGCACGCCAAGGAGGGCGTAGACTTCCAGACCATTCACGCCGGCATCAACCGCCGTGCTGTAGAGGCGCTGAAGCGCACCAAGCGTACCACCAACATTGTCTCCCGTGGCGGTTCTCTGCTCTTTGCGTGGATGGAGATGACGGGAAATGAAAATCCTTTCTATGAATATTATGACGATGTTCTGGACATCCTGAGAAAGTACGATGTGACCATCAGTCTTGGCGATGCCCTGCGTCCCGGCTGCAATGCCGACAGCACCGATGCCGGACAGATCTCCGAGCTGATCGAGCTTGGCAACCTGACCCAGCGTGCATGGGAGCGGGATGTGCAGGTTATGGTAGAGGGTCCCGGCCATATGACCATGGACGAAATTGCTGCCAATATGAAGCTGCAAAAGCGCATCTGCCACGGTGCACCGTTCTATGTGCTCGGCCCGCTTGTCACCGACATTGCACCGGGATATGACCACATCACCTCTGCCATCGGCGGTGCCATCGCTGCGGCAAGCGGTGCGGATTTCCTCTGCTACGTGACACCGGCGGAACATCTGCGTCTGCCGGATCTGCAGGATGTGCGGGACGGCATTGTGGCATCCAAGATTGCTGCACACGCTGCCGATCTGGCAAACGGCATCCCCGGCGCACGGGAGTGGGACAACGCCATGAGCCGTGCACGCTGCGCCATCGACTGGGAGGGCATGTTCGAGCAGGCCATCGATCCGGAAAAGGCTCGCAATTACTTCGAAAGCCGTCCGCCCAAGGATCGCCACACCTGCACCATGTGCGGAAAAATGTGTGCAATGCGCACCTCCAACAAAATTCTTAACGGCGAATCTGTCACCTTCTGCGATGACAGCGCAGATTCCGCTGCCAAATAAAAATCCGGAAAATCCCCGCTTTTTTTCATAGATTCTCTTGACAAATCTCCGCAGGTAGTATATAATTTTAATTAGGAATTAGTATCATTATACAACCATGGCGAAGGATGATTTTATGAAAAATCGCAACACACTGCAGCGCCGTCTTGTGCTGGAAACGGTACAGCGCATGCATAATCACCCCACGGCAGAGGAGATTTTTCGGGAAATCTCTTCGGAAAACACGCTGATCAGCAAAGCGACGGTCTACCGTAATCTCAAGATTTTATCGGAACAGGGAGAGATTCAGCACATCCCGATTCCCAATGGTGCGGATTGCTTTGACTTCAACAACACGCCTCACTATCACATGGAGTGCCGCAGATGCCGGCGTGTCTTTGATGTTGATATGCCGTATCAGGCGGATCTTTGCAGCAAGATTCAAAATCTTCACGGATTTCTGATCGACTCCCACCACATCGTATTCAGCGGACTCTGTCCGGAATGTCAACAAAAATAAGAAGCTGCTTAGAAAGGAGTATTCCCATGGCTGAACTCAAAGGAACACAGACCGAAAAAAATCTGCTGGCTGCTTTTGCCGGCGAATCACAGGCTTACACCAAGTATACGTTCTACGCCTCCAAGGCAAAAAAAGACGGCTATGTCCAGATCGGAAAGCTCTTTGAGGAAACCGCTAACAATGAAAAGGAGCACGCAAAGATCTGGTTCAAGCTGCTCAACAGCGGTATGCCGGAAACGACACAGAACCTGAGCGATGCTGCTGCCGGCGAGAATTACGAGTGGACGGATATGTATCAGGAATTTGCACGGCAGGCAAAGGAAGAGGGCTTCACGCAGATCGCTGCACTGTTCGAGGCTGTTGGTGCCATTGAAAAGACTCACGAGGAACGCTACCGCAAGCTTCTCGCCAACATCGAGGGCGACTGCGTATTCTCCAAGGACGGCGATGTCATCTGGGAATGCGCCAACTGCGGACACATTGTCATCGGTAAGAAAGCGCCGGAAGTCTGTCCGGTCTGCCAGCACCCGCAATCCTATTTTATGGTAAAAGCCGAAAATTATTGATGGCTCTCCCCTTGGCGAGGTCATCGCAATCACAAACATGACACAGTCCTCCGAAAAGTTCCGGCTTCGAGGAGGACTGTTTTTGTCAGAATCAGGAGATGATTTTTATGAAACCGCACAACCCGCTGTACTATCGCTGGAAAGGAAAGCTGCTGCACAGCGGTATCCACATCCTGTCCCACATGCGGCTGCTGATTCGATGGACGTTCTTTTCCGTTTTCACCGGCAGCATTATGGGACTCATCGGCGTGGCATTTGTCTACTGTATTCAGTCTGTGACCACGCTCCGCACCAATTTCGTCTGGATGCCTCTGACGCTTCCCCTCGGCGGACTTCTGATCGTCTGGCTCTACCGCATTTCCCACGACCAGAACGACAAAGGCACCAACATGGTGCTCGCCTCCCTGCGCTCCGAGGCGGAGCTTCCGGTTCAGATGGCACCTATGATCTTTATCTCTACCATCATCACCCACCTTTGCGGCGGCAGCGCCGGCAGAGAGGGCGCTGCGCTTCAGCTGGGCGGAAGCGTCGGGAACTTACTGGGACGGCTATTCCGGCTGAACGAACGGGATATCCGTGTTATGATTCTCTGCGGCATGAGTGCTGCATTTTCCGCAATTTTCCGCACACCCATTGCAGCTGCCGTGTTTGCCATGGAGGTCGGATGCGTCGGCGCAATGCAGTATGCGGCGCTTGTCCCCTGCACCATTTCCTCTCTGACCGCATCTTATCTTGCCTCGAAGCTGGGAATTCCGCTGGCGCACTTTTCCGTGACCCAAGTGCCGGGATTGCATCCGCTTCCGGCGCTCAAAATTCTGCTGCTGGGGATTCTCTGTGCAGCTGTGAGCATTCTCTTCTGCATCCTGCTGCACCAGTGCGAAAAGTGGCTGAAACAAAAATTCCCCAACCCTTATCTGCGGATTTTGGTAGCGAGCGGCATTCTTCTGCTTCTACTCCTGCTTCTGCGCAGTCGGGATTATCTGGGAGTCGGTACCAATGTCATCTCCTCCGCCATTGCCGGAAAGGTCGTCTGGTATGCCTTTCTGGCAAAGATGCTGTTCACGGCAGTGACGCTGGGCGGCGGATTCAAGGGCGGTGAAATCGTCCCCTCATTCTTCATTGGCGCAACATTCGGCTGTCTGTTCGGACAGCTGCTGCACCTGTCCCCCTCTTTCTGTGCATCTGTGGGAATGATCGCCCTGTTCTGCGGTGTGACGAATTGTCCCCTTGCCTCGCTGCTGATTGCCATCGAACTGTTCGGTGCGCAGGGCACGCCGTACTACTTACTTGCCATCGCTGTCAGCTACCTGCTCTCCGGCTACTACGGACTGTACCGCGAGCAGAAATTCCTCTACTCCAAATTTGCGGAAAAGCCGGCAAGCCACAAGACACGGCGAAGCTAAATCACCGGCAATTTGACAGAATCCAAAGTTTATGATACAATGATAACTGCAGCACCGCAGGAAATCTTGTCGGGCATGATTGATGCGGTGCTGCCCTGAATTTCTACGCTTTGCGAAAGGACATCTGTCATGAACTGCATCTATTTCGTCATCCCATGTTACAATGAGCAGGAAGTGCTTCCCATCACAGCGGAGCAGCTGCGCATCAAGTACGACCAGCTGCTGCAAAGCGGGCTGATTGCGGAGAGCAGCCGGATTCTCTTGGTGGATGACGGCTCCAAAGACCGCACATGGCAGATCATCTCCCAGCTGCACCAGAAAGACAGCCGGTTTCAGGGTATCAAGCTCTCCCGCAACCGCGGGCACCAGAACGCTCTCCTTGCCGGACTGATGACTGCCCGCAGCTTCTGCGACGCCGCCATTTCCCTGGATGCTGATCTACAGGACGACATCAATGCCATGGATGCCATGCTGCAAAAGTTTCAGGACGGCTGCGACATTGTATACGGCGTTCGCAGCGATCGGGAGACAGACACCGTTTTCAAGCGCTGCACGGCGCAGGGATACTATAAATTCATGTCCGGCATGGGCGGCGAACTGGTCTACAACCATGCTGACTACCGGCTCATGAGCCGGCGTGCGCTGGATGGATTGGCAGAGTTCGGCGAGGTCAATCTTTTTCTCCGCGGCATTGTCCCCATGATCGGCTACCGCAGCGACATTGTCACCTATGCCAGAAAAGAGCGTCCTGCCGGAAAATCCAAGTATCCGCTGAAAAAGATGCTTGCATTTGCGTGGGAGGGGCTGACTTCCCTCTCCATTCGTCCTATCCGCATGATTACCATTCTCGGCACACTGATTTTTCTTGTCAGCATCGGCATGCTGATTTACTCTGTCATTCGCCACGCCATGGGTGCAACCATAACCGGCTGGACATCCCTCGCCGTTTCCATCTGGGCGATTGGCGGACTCCAGCTTCTCGCCATTGGCATCATCGGCGAATACATCGGAAAGGTTTACTTAGAAACCAAATCCCGTCCCAAATACATCATCGAAACTTATCTGGGCGATTCCGAATCCAAATAACCAAAACACCAACACCGCTGTAAGAAATCCCGCAGCGGTGTTTTTTTCGAATGTATTTTTTTCCGTTTACTCAGCAGACTCCAGCGGGAGCGCATCTACCATATGAATCAGGAATTTCATGAGGGCTGCCGCATCGGCGCTCTCAACGGTATCGTTTCTGTTACAATCCGCATTCTTGACTGCAACATCTGACAGCTGCACCCCATCGATCAGATAGTGTCCCAAAAAGACCACATCGGCAAGCGTGATGTTGCCATCACAGTTGACATCGCCGCAAAGCTCTATCTCCACCCGCATTTTCTCCGAGACTGTCACCTCACAGGAATAGACTCTACCGCTTACCAGTGCGTATACTGTTGCCTTTCCGGGGTGTTTTGCGTAGACAAGGCTATACGTTTTCTCGTGGTCCAGCACAGTGACAACATCTGTCGCCGAGGAGATCCACACCACTGCGGCATCCGAGGGCAGATTGTACAGCTTCAGGATTGCCGTATCCCGTTCTGTCATAGATTGCTTTGGCTCCAGATATACCTCCGGATCGTAGCGTGTCGTCGTCGTTTCCGTGGTATCTGTAGTTTCTGCGGTAGTTTCCGACGAAGTTGTCTCAGCCGTGGTCTTCTCCGTGGAAACGGAATCACTTGTCAGGTCTGTTTCCGCTGTGGTTTCTGTGGTAGTTTCTTCAGTTTCTGAGAAGGTCAGTGCAGTGTCCTCTGTGAGTTCCGTTGTGTCAGTGGTTTCTTCTGTGGGCGCCGTTGTCTCTTTCACGCTCTCCGTAGTTTCCGGCTCTGTCGTAAGAGACTCAGATTCCGTAGTCGTTGTTGTCGTCGTAGTCGTTGTTGTGGTAGTGGTTGTGGTTGTCGTTGTTTCTGTGGAGGTTTCCGTGGTGATTCGCGGCGCATCTTCATTCACATAAATGGTAAAGCCGTTCAGCCGATCAGCATCCGGATAGGAAACCGGCAGATTCCGTCCGGAGATAAATGTATTGCCGCCGCCCATGGATGCGGAAGTTTCGTTGTCCACGAAGTCGATGTAATAGGCGCCCTCCGGTGTTCCTTTTTTCAGGGTGATGTCAAATGTAATCAGCGGGAACTCATCGGATGCCCCCAGGAACTGTGTCGGTGTGCTTCCCGTATATACCCACTGGAAGAAGTTGGACATACCGGGAACTGGTTTGTTTGCCGCCATCGCAGGATCATAGCAGGGCAAAAGGCCTATTGCTTCCTGCTGTTCAAAGGAATGCTGATCGATATAGTCAAACGTATAATAAGGGATTCCCTCAGAATTATACTGGATATCGCAATAATACCGGTGCAGCTTTTTGCGGGTCGTCGTTTTTTCTGCCAGATCGGCATTCTTGTCCTCTTGACTCTCGTAATATCTGGCACTGAACCGCACCTGCTGGTTATCTGCTGTATAGACCACGCTGCCGAAAATCGGGTCAAAGGCGTAGTCCAGTGTGGTGACGTTCAATGAAGAGGAACGATCCAGCTCACGGCTCTGGTCATCGACCGTCACGATCTGCGCCAGACAGTACGGTTCGTATTTGGATTGGTAAGTGCCGCCGCTATAGGTGATGGTCTTGGTCTTTCCCATTGCCAAAATATTGGAAACATTGCTGAACTGTACGCATTTCATCGCACTGTTCTGCGAGAGAATGGCGCCGTCTACAGCGGCCGTTGCCTCCCATCTGGCGGAGACGATCTCGATATAGTGTTCCGGATCCCAGTCCTCCGAATTGATGTACATTCCGACTTTGACCGTCACATCATTTTCTGCGGTATCCAGAGAGGAAATAATGCAAGAGCTGCTTCTTCTGTCATCTGCTGTGCGAAGCGATAACTCATAGGTTTCAGACGCATTTGCTTCCTTTGCAAATGCCCCCGTGCTCGGGATCGAAACAACTGCGACTGTACACGCCAGAAGAAATCCAGCTACACGCAACAATTGCTTTTTCATAACAATCAGGTCCTCTCATTCCTAAAATCAACTGCATCTTCTCGCGGTTTGCCCAGCGTTCATGCAGACTCTGAGGTTTTCTTTTGTGACAACTCCCGCCAGCTCATTCCAAACAGGAACCAGAACATCGGTGCATGATAGATCAGGCTGTCGTGGAAAAAGCCCAGCAGGCAATACGTTTCGACGGCAAAGAACAGCGCCCCACGGAACGGGGTAAACATTCCTTTCTTTCCAAAGCAATTCTTTCCGCCGCACACCAGAAACAGCACCAGCATGCCAACGACAGCTGCCAGGGAGAGCAGCCCCGTATCCTGTGCCATCTGCAAATACCAGCTGTGCGGTTTATTATAGAGTACATAAGTGCCGAAAATATTCAGCAGTGCCGGCAGGTCGTTCTGATTCAAATAAAAGAGCGAGGTCGCCGGTCCGTGTCCCAGAACGATGCAATCCGGCAATACAGAAATTGTGTTCGCCCACACAAAGACACGGCCATTCAAATACGGATAGCATGCTGCCAGCCGTGGGTTTTCGCTCACCAGCGGCACCTGATCCAGCAGTTCGCCGCCAATGCCAAGCACCTGCCAGCCGTCTGCTTTTCGAATTGCCTGTAACGGCGTGGCATATCCCAGCAGGAACGAAAGCTTATTTCCCTCGATTTGCAGCTGACAGTGCTGCAATGCCGGTTCGGCAAAGGTAAGCATCCCATCAGTTTCCGTCTGTGGCACAACTGCTGCATCATTGCAGGTATACGTCATGTCATCCGCAGAAAGGCGGGCTTCCGCCGTTTCCACACGAAACTCCGTGTCCTGATTCCGCAGCACCAGCGCATTTCCATCCACCCGCATGGAAAGCAGCCGGAACGTCTCCTCCTGCTCCATGCCGATCATGGTGTGCTGTATCTTTTCTGAGAGCGTGTCACCGCTGCGGGAGGCAACAAATCCGATTCCGCCTGCCACAATTGCCACACAGACACCGCCGCAGACCAGACGCTTCCCCGCTTTACGCCAATTGCTGCGCAGCAGCCACACCAGCAAAAAGAGCGCTGTCATTCCAAATCCAATCAGGATTGCACTCATCACCTTGCTTTGCAGCAGTGCTGCTGCCAGCAAAACCGAAGCCAGGATCTGCACCATCAGCCGCAGCATAGAATCCTTTCTGGAGATCATCGAAGCCGACACCGGCAACAGAAATGCACAATACATGCCGAGGTAATCGGAATTGCCGAACATCATGGCAATGGAGCCGTCCTCACTTGGTCCTACCTTGCCGTCTAATCCGCCGACCAGCTGCACCAGCGGATTGTTATAATAGAAGATGCCGCAGCTCTCCAGCAGTGCCGTCACGCCAATGACAAGGAACAGCACCGTCAGGCACTCCCGCACAAATCGCTGCACACCGTCCCGTCCCGTCCAATACCATGCGGCAACAAAGACAATGCCATAGGATGCCAGCGCCAAATACCCCTCGTACACCTGATGAATTCCCATCAACGCCTCGGGCAAATATGCGGAGTGCAGAGTGGAAGCAAGTCCCAGCCCAAGATATCCGGCAAGCAGCAGAAGCATTGCTCCATGGGAGTGTTTTTGCGATAGCTTTAGCTTTCGCCGCAGCAGCTCCGCCAGCGTCCAAATGCCAAAGACTGCTGCTATCATCAGAAGGGCAATCTCACGGCAATACTGTTCAAAATCGTTCACGCTGGTCTGCCCCGCCGGATAAAAATAGGCACTGCGCACCGATTCCGGAAGCGCCACGGCGATCTCTCTGGTGAGAAACGGAAGCAGACAAATACACACCGCCAGAATCTTCCCCGGCAGACTCCGAAGACTGTTTGCCTTCCGTTTCTTTTCTTTTGTCGGACTCATATCCATTCCTTTCTTTCAAATTCCCTTTCCGCTTTCTATTATAGCAGGAAAGGATATGAAATTCAATAATTTTTTGTCAATTTGATGGCTTATTTTTGTGAATGTCGCACACAATGAAATCAAAAGTATTTTTCTTCGGAGAGCACGAAACGTTCTACCGCTTTTGCCACGCCATCCTCATCGTTGGAATCTGTGATATCGTCTGCCGCTGCCAGACAGCTCTCCATGGCATTGGCGACCGCTACGCCCATGCCAGCATCCCGCAGCATTTCCGCATCGTTGTCCGCATTTCCGCACGCCATCACCTGCTCTAATGAGATACCGCACCGTTTCGCCAAAAAGCGAATGCCGTTTGCCTTTCCGGCATCGGCATGGGCAATTTCCACCAGCTGCGGCACAGAGGAGGTCATGTAAACCGGCAGTTCGGCATTGGATACCTTTTGTGCCATCTGTGCCTTTCGTGTGCCGTTCGGACAAATGATATCCATGCAGTCGATTTCCTGCACATGCATCTGCAAAAACCGTGCCATGTCCTCCACCGGTTTTCTCGTGCGCCGGACATAGGCGGCAACAGCTGCGTTGTATCGAAAAGAGATGGGATCTGCCACATAATCCG
>NZ_FR898008.1:0-4236 GCF_000437175.1 Ruminococcus sp. CAG:330
GTTCTGGGATGGCTGCGATTGCACCGGCGGCTGCTCGTAGAAGTTCTGCTCCGGCTCCGGCTGGCCGGGAATCTTCATGTCCTCCGATGCAAGAATCAGCCGGCATCCGCAATCATCGCAAAAGCCGTCCTCCTGGGAAAACACCCGCCCGCACTTCGGGCAAACTCTCTTCATATTGCTCAAAAGAAATTCCTCCTTTTTTGAGAATCGGTTCTTAGAACCTGTCTTCACAAGACACATGTAAGACGGGTTCTTATTGCATCAGTGAAAATGACTCCACAAACCCGCTCTCCTTTTCGCAGTAGAGCACACCATCCACAATGACCGGATAGGTCACGTTTGCGGCACGCTGCTGCAATCCGGAGCCGTCTGTGTCGCAATAGTAGAGCGTGCCCTTTTCATCAGCAAAGCAGAGCATGCCGTCCACATAGTTGGTAAAGCGTGCGTATCCGCTGTGAATTTTCTGCACACCGGATCCGTCCAGATTCATCCGGTACAGATCACGGCTGGTGCGGTCGGCGGAGAAAAAGATGGTGTCCTCTGCCACACAGATGTCGGAGCTCTCTCCGCTGTAGAGCGTTTTCAGACCGCTGCCGTCCAGATTCATGGCACAGAGGGAAAGACCGTCATCAAAGTTGCAGAAGTAAATGCGGTCTGCGTAGATGTTCATGTACCACTCCTCGCAGGCTTTCAGCACTGCCAGCTGGGAGCCATCCGGCTTCATCCGGCAGATCTCGTGGGTATCGCCGTTCACCCGGCTGAAATACAGCCAGTCCTGATCATAAGTCAGTTCATAGCAGTACATGTCGTACACCACTTCGAATCCGCTGCCATCGGCGTTCATCTTGCAGATTGCATTGTTCCGGTCGGCATCCACAAAATACAGCTGGTCGCCCACGCCGTTCATGTAGTACGCAGATTCCGCCGAAATTCTCACTGCATCTTCCGCACTATTGGAAACAACCCGGTAAATGCCGTTGGAATCGCTCCAATAGATGTACGTGCCGTCAAAATAGGCGTAACCGCCGTTGACAATATTCGAAGCGCCGTTTCCGGCCTCCCGCAGTGCCTGCGTTTCCGCATCGTCGGCAGCGCTCCCTGTTGTTACAGCAGTTGTGGTCTGCGCTGCAAACTGGAAGTGCGTCTCGGTATCCTCCGCCGTGGTTTCCAGCGCCGGCTGCGATGCCTCTGCGGTCATCACCTGCGCTGTTTCCAGTGCCTCCTGTCCGGCCGATGTCTGTTCCTTTCGCAGTCCCACGTTCCAAACAAGCAGCAGCACCAATACTGCCAGCAGTGCTGCCAACAGCAGAATCAGCAGGATAAATCCAACCTTTTTCGGGTTGCCGGAAGCCGCTTTCGAACCGCCGGCATTGGTCACAGGCGGCGCACTGTTTTTCCACGAATTTTCCCCGTTTTGCACAGGTGGTTTCATCTGCTCCAGAGATGCGCCGCATTCCTCACAGAACACGCTGTCTGCCTCACAGATGCACCCGCAATTGGGGCATCGTTTCTTTGCATCCATAAAAACCTCCCAAATTCTCGGAGCGTGCTTCGGAAAGGAAACACGCTCCGATTGATTTGATCTCTTATGCCTTTTTAAAATGAAACAGGAACGGCGGCATTGCCGGAAGTCCGATGATGGCATCGCCCAGACCAAGACGGGAGATGTCCCAGTCCTCCACCACAAAGGAGTCCCGCACATTTTCGATGATGCCGCGTGTCTGCACTGAAGACATGTAAGTATCCTTCTTGCGGTTGCGCCCGAACAGGTTCTTAATGTACTGCTTGGATTCGTAGTCGTTCACATTGAAGCAGACGCTGGTCATAAATCCGGAGAGAATGCTGATGGCACGCTCTCTGCCATACGCCTCGTACACCTGTTCCACATTCTGCACGCCGATCATAAACTTCACGCCCAGACTTCTGCCGAAGTTCACGGCATCGTCTACGTGCTGGAGATTCGGCAAAAGCCGGAACTCGTCCGTGATAAAGTAGGTGTTGCCGCTGGTCTTGTTGCGCCCCAGCGCCTCCTTGATCGCCAGATCAAAAAGAAGGCTATAGACCGGCGAGAGCATCGCACCGATTTGCAGGTCGTACTCCAGAAACACGAATCTTCCGCCCTTTTTCCGCACCAGATCCCGCATGGAGAGCGTCCCCGCCTTTTTGAAGTTGCCGATGAGGATTTCCCGCACGGTCTGCTGCAGTTCGGAGATCACGCCCTGTGTCTGGGGCGAACGGTCATCGGAAATATAACTGATCATCGCCTCCATATCCGGATGAGCTGCCAGCATTTTGCGAATGTCCGCTGCCGGCGAGGAATCCAGAAATGCACGCAGCGATGCGTTGTCCATGTTTTCGTTCCGCCGGCAGGCATCTGTCAGCACCGCTGAGAACAGATCCCGTGCCGCATTGGGGAAAAAGGGCTGCTGGGTCTTTTTTGCCTTTTCCGCAAAGAGGGACTTTGCGATCTCAATGATGGTTTCCTCCATGGAATCATCCCGCCGAATCTCCCGAAAAATATTCCAGTAGTTGGGCTTTCCGGTTTCGTCCACTGCCGTGCCATCGTTGGAGATCACCACATCTCCGGGGCGGTAGAACTTCTGGTAGAAATCGCCCTTGGTGTCGAAGATAATTACCACATCCTGATCTGTCACGCCAGCCCGAAGCTGTCCGAGAATCTGGTCAAAGACGTTGGTTTTTCCCGTACCGATTCCGCCGAGCAGGAGCATGTGCCGGCTGAACAGTTCGTCGTCCACCTTGACATAGCAGTCTCTGCCGTTGCGGTCAATGCCGCAAAATGCACACTTGGCGTAGTTTGCCGGAGATTGCAGGGGCACTTGGTACAGCTGGTTCCCTTCAAAGACCTCCACACGCTTCATTGTCGCATTCATGTTTCTGCCCTCTTACTGTTTCCACTTGCTGACAGCGCTGTCACCCAGCTTGTTCAAATCGGTGATAATGGAGTTCACCTCACGAATTGCCTGCTCGGTATCCTCCGTCGGCAGCACCTCGGTATAGCCAACGGTTTCCCGTGCTGCGTGGAACATCCGTGTGCGGGAAATCTCCATTGCCACCTGACCGGTCTTGGACTTCACCTGGAACTTCAAATCCGGAATGAAGATAAAGACGATCAGCGTAATGAGTGCCAGCACCAGCGTTACCACCATGAGGAGAATCATGATGCCGCGCCAGAGTGTGTGGAAAAAGCCGTCCTCAATTTGATTCTGATACCACAGGAATTCCTCGGTATTCAGCAGATAGTTCAGGAAGAAGCATACACTGGTCACGTTGAGTCCGGCGAGCTTCAGCAGCCATTTCTTATGCAGCAGGAAAAACGGAACGGTTCCGGCAACGCCGAAGATCAGGAGCATCAGCTTCTGGAAGAAGTTGATATTCGAAGAAAAACGGTCAAAGTCCAGATTCTGGAACAGCAGCAGCATGATCAGGCTGAGCACGATACCTGCCAGAAACGGCGCAACAATCCACGCAGCGATCAGATTGAACAGGCTGAACTTGTAGCTCTTCCGCACATCCACACCGCCGATCTCGTTGATGTTGAAGTCATATTGCAGGCAGGTTCTGCCACGCAGCAGAATCCGTCCCGGCGCACGGATGAGCAGCCGCTTGTTGGTCACCTGCATCCGAGCCTCCGCACGCTTCAGGAGCGCTCTCGACCGCAGGACAGCAAAGCGGTACTGTCGAACCGGCTCTTCACAGTCCGTGGGCGGGACATTCTCCGGAACGATCTGCATGCCGCGTTCATAGACGCTGGTGTTGTTGGTCTTGGGGTCGCCGAAGCCGGCACGGTTTTTCCATGCCACCCAGAAATTCTTTGCCTTTTCCTTGTCCACGGAGATGTTGATGTGCTTGCTGTCCATTTCCATACCGAATCCCATCTTGCTGCCGGGGGCTGTCTGCTGCTCCGGCGGAACTGCACCATAACTCGGTGCGCCCTGCTGGGGATTGGGGTTGTAGTACTGCCCTGCCTGGGGTGCGCCTGTTGCCTGTGTGTTCCAGGGCTGTGCCGGCTGGGATGCCGGTGCAGCAGGCTGTGGTGCCGGCTGAGGGTTGCACTTGGGGCAGATGCCGTTGCCGTTCAACGGTGTGCCGCACTTCTTACAAAACTTTGCCATGATTCCAAATCCTCCTGTTTTTTAAATCTTCCCAATCATTTGAACCTGTTTTTTAAGACACAGGTTCTTAGAGCTTGTGTTCATAGGAAATATATGCGGATTT
>NZ_FR898009.1:0-2191 GCF_000437175.1 Ruminococcus sp. CAG:330
CGTGTATACGCTTGTGAAGACAGGTTCTTACACGTTAAAACGGAACAGCACGATATCGCCGTCCTGCATCACATACTCCTTGCCCTCCAGACGAACCAGACCTTTTTCCTTGGCAGCAGCCATGGAACCGCATGCCATAAGGTCATCGTAGGAGACAATTTCCGCCCGAATGAAGCCCTTTTCGAAGTCGGTGTGGATTTTTCCGGCTGCCTGCGGTGCCTTGGTGCCCTTGGTGATCGTCCACGCACGCACTTCCTGCTTTCCGGCAGTCAGATAGGAGATCAGACCCAGCAGCGAATAGCCCTCCCGAATGATACGGTTCAGACCGGATTCCTTCAGCCCCAGATCCTCCAGAAACATTGCCTTGTCCTCTGCGTCCATGTCGGCGATATCCTCTTCGATCTTGGCACAGATGGGCAGAACCGCAGCATGCTCTGCCTCGGCGATCTTCCTGACCTCCTGATAGTGCTCGTTCTTGTCCACGCCGCTGCGGAAATCCTCCTCGCTCATGTTGGCAGCATAGATGACCGGCTTGGCAGACAGCAGGGGCATGTCATGGATCCAGCTCAGCTCGTCCTCGGTAAAGTCGAAGCCACGGGCAGACTTGCCCTCTTCCAAATGCGCCTGCAAACGCTCCAGAAAATCCACCTGCGCCTGAAGCTTCTTATCGCCCTTCAGCGCCTTTTTGGTGCGGTCAATGCGGCGTGCCACCATCTCCATGTCCGAGAAGATCAGTTCCAGATTGATGGTTTCGATGTCCGACGCCGGATTGATTCTGCCGTCCACGTGGATGATGTTGTCATCCTCAAAGCAGCGAACCACATGCACAATGGCATCCACCTCACGAATGTCGCCGAGGAACTTGTTTCCCAGTCCCTCGCCCTTGGAAGCGCCCTTGACCAGACCGGCAATGTCCACAAATTCCAGCGTTGCCGGCGTAAACTTGTCCGGCTCGTACATCTCCGCCAGCTTGTCCAGACGGCTGTCCGGCACGGAGACAATGCCCACGTTCTTTTCAATGGTGCAGAACGGGTAGTTGGCAGATTCTGCGCCGGCATTGGTCAGCGCATTGAACAGGGTGCTTTTTCCCACGTTGGGGAGTCCCACCATACCTAATTTCATAGCAATTTCAATCCTTTTTCTATTTTTCTACGGCTGCTGCCGAAACACACTTAATATATAGTATAGCACGATACCGAACGGATGTCAAGATTCCGTTCCGGCAAAAACGCAAATCCATTCCGCCGTAAAAAACAGCAGCGCCACGGAATCCCTCCGCAGCGCTGCACCATTTTCCACATGTTCTTCCGCAAATGTTTAAAACTCGCTTCACAGGACACGTGTATCCATTTGTGAAAACGAGTTCTTAGAGCTTGTGTTCATAGGAAATACATGCGGATTTTCGAGCAAATTTTTTGCAGACAAGGCAAAAATTTGCAGGCATACTTTCGTATGGCAAGAATTTTTCACGCAGTATGCAACAAAATTTGCCGAAAAGACGTAGATAGACGCCTGTGAACACGAGCTCTTAAACTTCCCGGAAATTATCCACGCTCACATAGCCGGTGACGTACTTGCCAGCCGGCTTTTTTTCGCAGAATTCCGCTCTCGTGGTGACCCGAAAGCGTCCCAGTCCGCACGGCACACCATCATAAATATAGTATACCCCCTTGGGCAGGTATGCTGCCGGCGTTGCCGATGTGTCATTGGCGAAGAGCTGGGTCTTCTCCTTATCAAGCTGCACCCGCTGCCCTGCTTTCCAGTCGTACCGCAGCTTTTCCGGCGCTGCGCCGTATCCGTTCAGCTTTTTTCCGGAAATGATTGCGGCGTAATCGGTGTAGCACTCGTTCAAATCCACATTTCCGCCAATGCCGTCCACGCTGCCGGTGCTGGAATACTGCCACATGCCGTGCTGTCCGGCATAGTCCGTTTGCTTCACGCCGTAGTGCGCCACCCAGACGGCATACCGTTTCCGCAGTTCCTCCGTCAAACAGTTCTCCAGATGAGACTTGCTGGAATAGATTCCGACGAAGTATCCCGCCTGTTCCACCGTTTCCAGAAACGCCTGCGCAATTGCTGTACAGGCAGCCCTGCCCAGCGCCAACGCACGCCGTTCCTCCAGATCGAAATAGACCGGAAATGCGAACGATTTTCCACGCAGCACCCGCAGGCAGACGGCAGCCTCCTGCCG
>NZ_FR898009.1:2206-3679 GCF_000437175.1 Ruminococcus sp. CAG:330
CCTGCCGAGCCTCTTCCGGCGTGACCGCATAGGAATACCAGTATGCCCCTGCCGGAATGCCCGCCGAAGTGCAGCCGGCATAGTTGGCCTCAAACTGTACATCTTTCTGGGACAGTTCCCTGCCGTATCCTGCCCGAATCACCGCAAAGCCGATGCCGGCAGCTTTCACACGGCTCCACTGGATTTTCCCCTGATGCTCGCTGACATCAATTCCTCGTATCATCCCCTACTCCTTTCCCCTGCGCTGCAGGATGTCGATGGCCTGCCTGAGAAGTTCCGGCATGGGCACTCCGAGAAGCCCCGCATTTTCCACAATGGACAGGAGCTCATTGCAGCTGAAAGCGATGCACACGCCGTCCCGCAGATATGACGTGCCCATGGTGAGATCCAGCCGTACCGCAACCAGCACCAGCAGCAGCGTCACGCACTTTTTGACAAGCCCCCGCCAGCCGATTTTACTGGAGAGCCTGCCGCTCTCGGATTTGGGCGACTTTCCGCAGACCGCCGTCGCTGCCCCCGTAATATAGTCTATGCCCATAAAGAGCAAAAGGGTTCCCAGCGAGGCATCCCATCCGCCAAACAGTCCGGCAAGACAGGCACCAGCCGTTCCCAGAAGCACGCAGATTCGTTCTTTCATTCCGCTCACCTCATTCCTGAGAGAAGTTCTCTCATAAATAGGCGTTCCGGGTGCAAAAGTTGTACGCCGGCGTACAACTATGAACGAAAATTTACACAATATCCGGAGAAAGTTTAGATCTCGGCTGAGTTTTTCCTGTATTGGCACAAAAAATACCGCCCGCCGGAGGAATCCGGTAAGCGGTGCGTGCGCAGATTTGACAAGCTTCGACAGATATGTTATACTGAAACTCTGAGGGCATACCACAAACGGTAGGCGGTCGATTCCAGCTCCCATGATCTTACAATCGATGGGAGGTGATGTACATGGAGAACTTTGTAACATGGGAGCAGCTGCGTTTTTTCGCATGGCTCGTTCTAACATTGATTCAAGTCGCAATTGCGCTTTCCAACCATCATAATAAACGGAAATAACCGCCCCACAGCTTCCAACTAAAGGCGGTTACTTCTTTTAACCCTATGGGAGCAGACCGTCTACTGGTATGCCCTCTTCTCTTTTATTATATGCCATTTACGCCGAAATGTCAAGTGGCTTTCGTTGACTTTTTTCCAAAAACATGTTACAATAGGAAAAAATCATCTTTCAAGGAGCTACTATGCGTTTTCTCAAAAAATATTACAAGCTAAACGGTAGGCGGCTTGCTTCTGATTTTTGCTCCCACTGTCATTGTAACAGATGGGAGGTGATCGGTATGATGGATCAGTTTGTCACGTTTGGTGACTTGCTGGAACTCGGCGGATTTCTGCTGAGTCTGGCAACTTTGATCTTGTACATTTACTATCATCATAAGAATAGTAACGACAATCACCATGACAAGAAAAAGAAATAACCGCCCC
>NZ_FR898010.1:0-17530 GCF_000437175.1 Ruminococcus sp. CAG:330
CCCGCATCCAAATGCAATTGACACAGTGCCGTTTTCTATGCTATGATGGTACTGGAAATTTGGAGGAAAGGACGGCTCGTATGGCAGCGTATATCTATATTCTGGAGTGTCAGGACGGCTCTCTCTACACTGGCATCACCACAGACCCCGTCAAACGCATGCGCCAACACTGCGGAACGCTCGCCGGCGGCGCCAAGTACACGAGAAGCCATCCGCCACGGCAGCTCCGTGCCCTGTGGGAAACCGGCAGCTATCGGGATGCCGCACGGTTTGAGGCGTGCTGCAAACGGCTCTCCCGCAAGGAGAAGCTCCGGCTGCTGGAATCGCCGGCATGCTGGACGCAGCTTCTGCCGGCACTCGCCGAACTGGAATTTACACCAGTTCCCACATTTCCGCTGGAACTGCGCCCCGATTCCCCCTGAGAGCCTGTTCTTTTGCCGGCAGACACAGAAGAAAAAAGGCGGCTGCCTCGCCTTGCAGCCACCTTTTTCTATTTGCAAAAATCATCAGCATTCGGGGGATGCGTTCGATTTGCTGCGTCTGCCGGTCAAGCCGGCATTCCGCTTATTTCACTGTGATCTGACGGACTTCCGGAACAGCCGGCTGTTTCTTCGGCATCTTCAGCGTCAGCACGCCGTTTTCATAAGATGCTTCCATCTGGTCAGCGTCGATGTTGCTGATGTCCAGCTTCTGCTGATACGAACAGAATGTCCGTTCCCGCCGCAGGTAGGTGCTCTTCTCGTCGTTTTCCTTTTCCTCCGGTGTCTTTTCTTTGTGCTCTGCCGTGATCGTCAGTGTGTCGCCCTGTACATCCAGATGAATTTCATCCTTCTGGAAGCCTGCCATTTCTGCCTCGAGGACGTAGCTGTCGCCGGTATCACGGATATCGGTCTTACAGTTTCCGACAGACGCCTTGCCGCCAAAGAATTCATTCTCCCAGTCCCGCATGGAGCGGAACAGATCATAACCAGTACGTTCAAACGGTGTCAAATATGTCATCATAAAGCATTCCTCCTATGAGCCAGCAGGCTCGGTTTTGGTGGAGCATCCGGTTTTTCGGACACCCCGTTGTGGGCTTTGCGGAACCGGAGCGGTTTCTCTTTTCCGCTCCCTTTCCGTTTACAAGTATTATGATACCCCTGCTTTCTGATAACCTGATGAAAGAATTGTGAAAACTAAATGAAAATTAGCACTTGCTATACACAAGTGCTAATCGTCAAGATATCAGAGTGCTAATTCAGAACTCACTTTTTGAGATACTGCCGCAGAAACTGGTACAGTGCTTCCATCTGTTCCTCTGTGCCGATGGAGATGCGCAGGTAATTCCGAATCCGGGGGGAATCGAACCAGCGGACAAAGATGTGCGCCTCCCGCAGCGCCAGAAACAGTTCGTGTGCGTCGCAGTCCGGATGGGTCACGAACAGGAAGTTGCTCTTGGAATCCGGAAACTGAAAGCCCAGCTCGGCGAGCACCTGCTTGGCGTGTTCCCGTGTGGCGATGATCTTCGCCGTCTGCTGTTCCAGATAGGGGCGGTCTTTCACGGAGGCAACACCGGCTGACAGCGAGGTGCGGTTCAGCGTGTAGGAGTTGAAGGAGTACTTCACATCGTGCAGCGCACGAATCAGCGTGGGGTGACCGATGGCGAACCCGATGCGCATGCCTGCCATTGCACGGGACTTGGAGAATGTCTGTACCACCATGAGATTTTCATAGCGATCCAGCAGCGGCAGAACCGATTCGCCGCCAAAGTCCACATACGCCTCATCCACAACCACCAGCGATTCCGGATTGTGCTGCAAAATGCGCTCGATCTCTGACGTGGGCATGGCGATACCGGTGGGGGCATTGGGGTTGGGGAATACAATACCGCCATTCTCCCGGAAATAGTCCTCCGGCACAATCTCCAGCTTGTCGTTCAGCGGCTGCACCTCGTAGGGAATCCGGAACAGATCGCACCACACGGGATAGAATGCATAGGTGATGTCCGGAAACAAAATGGGCAGATCAGACTGGAAAAAGGTCTGAAAGATCATGGCAAGAACATCGTCCGAGCCAACGCCGGTGAACACCTGCGACTCCTGCACATGATAGAAGTCGGCAATGGCTGCGTTCAGCTCGTGGGAAGTGGGATCCGGATAGAGCCGCAGCTGGTCAGCATGGCTCATCTTCAGGATCTCCTGTACCTCCGGTGCCGGCGGATAGGGGTTTTCATTGGTGTTCAGCTTGATCATATCCGGAAAATTCGGCTGATCTCCCGGCACATACGGAACAACTTTTCGAATGGCTTCTAAGTAGCGTTTCATTTGACATCACATTCCTGACTTCTAAAATTTATAACCGCAGCCGCCGCAGAATTTTCCGCCCGGTACAATTTCTGCACCGCATTTCGGGCAGTGCGTCGGCGTTGGCTTTTGATTCGAATCTTCCGGCAGCTCGGTATAATGGAACTCCGGCTTCTCAGCAGCCGGCTTCTCAGCCGGTTCACTGGGCTGCGCTTTTTTCCGGGTTTTCTCCCCCTTGGCACGAACCACAGCGTTGGTGGCAATGCCGATGGAGGCGAAGATCGCACCGTACAGCGTCCCCGCAAGCCCCGCCCAGACTGCCGACAGCAGCAGCACCGGCATGGACTTCTGAGCAAAGGAGAGCGGCGAAATCGCATCCATTGCCGTGGTCAGCAGCAGGAAAACGCCGCATCCCAACAGGAGCAGCAGGCTTGGAATTGCCACGGCAAAGCCAAAGCCCTTGAACATCTTTCCCTTTCGCCACTTTTTCCCGATGGCAAAAATGAGCCACACCACAAAGTCCGCATTCAGCAGAACGCAGGCGGTAATCATGCCGGCCCTGGTCATGAAAAAGCGCAGCATCACCTTGTTGAATCCGTGCCCCATGATCTGCTCCATGGTGCCGTTCCATGCGGCGAGGTCGCTCTGCATATTCTTCACCAGCGCAATGCGGTCTGCCTCGGAAAAGATGATACCGGTTTCATGTTCCATGTAGCTCGCCATCTTCTCCTGCATCAGATCGGCAAAGTCGTCTGCCTCTACCTTGGGCATCGTCTCGGTTTTGCGGGTCAGATAGTCACTGTATTCTGTGGCATACTGTGCCAGAAGGTCGTTCATCTCCGGCTGCGCCACGGCAAGCCCGGCGTATTCCGGCGTCAGATTGACGGAGTTGTACAAGTACTTTTCATAGACCCACTGTCCCAGCGGCTGGGAGGTGCCGTTTTCCTCCACGGTGATCTCGGAGAGCTGCACCTTGGAGACCGCCTCGGAGAGCTGCCCTTTGGACAGCATGTGGTGCCCGATGGCACTGCCCAGCAAGAGCAGCGTCAGCAGCACAGTCAGAATAAAAAACAGGATCGAGCCGAACACAGCTCCTGCCCTGGATGGTTTCTTTTTGGTCTGAATGGGTTTTCCGGATGACTGCGTCTTTGTTTCTGCCATAGAAATACCTCCGTTCTGTGTTGTTTTCCCTGGTCGGGATTGCTTCTGGATTGCCTTTATTATAGCATCTTGCTGAAACTCTGTCAAGGCGTGCATCGCCCCCATATTGCATAGCACACGGAAAAAAGGGCACCTCTTTCCAGGTGCCCTCTTCCTATATTTTGGAGAAAAATCAATTGTCGAAATAAATCGGGGCGGCGTTATCCCGCCATATCGTCTGTTGCGTCGTCCTCATATACCTGATAGGTGTTGTAATCGAAGCACGACTTCACCTGCGCATCCTCGAAAAACGCCGAATCCAGCGGCAGTTCTACGACATAAGAGCTGTCGCCATCCCCGTCATAGTTGCCGACATAGACCCACATCTGCACGTAGGCATCGCCGATTTTTCTGGGACGGTCCTGCATATATTTCAGCACCAGTGCGCACGCCTCCTTGTCCTGAAATCGGACATCATTTCCATAGGCGTTGGCATGGGCACTCCCATCTGCGCTATAGGCGTCGATGCCGTAGCTTCCCACAGTATCACTCTCGAAAAGCTCCCTGACCTTCGAGATGTCGTCCCTGCTTGCATCGTAGTAGAGATTGTAGAACATCTGGATGGTTTCCGGCATCAGCTCCTGATAAACAGGACAGCTGATGACGCACTGTTTTCCGTTTACCATGGTGGCGTATTCAAATTCCAGTCCGCTGTAGGTGCACATTTCGCTGGCATTGCAAAGCTGGTCGAAGCTGCACTTTTTCCGTTCTTTCTGATACTGCTCGAACAGTTTCTGTGTCTGCGCCTTGTCGATCGTCACGTTTGAAGTGTCAGAATCGTAGCTATAGAATGACAGACTGTCCTCCATCACCTCCGGAAGCTCCGTCCACGCACGCACAAAGTCCGCATTGGTTTTCAGCGCCTCTGTCATGACATCACGCTTGGTTCTGGGAATCCAGATCATCCGGCGGAACGTGCCGTCCTCGGTTCGAATCGTCACATAAAAAGAGGTATACGTAGTATTCAAGTTCTCATAGTTATAGTATTTGTCGTAATATGCACCCATTCCCTCTTCCCAGGTCTGGATGTTCTCGTTCAGGTAGTAGGACACCAGCGCCAGCGCCGAGGGGTCCTGAATCTCAATGTTTTTGCTGATCTGATCTACATAGTAATCGTAGTCCATTTCGGCGCCTTGTCCGTCGCTGATCTCATTCCCCTCATAATTCTGAATGGAGATGCTCTCGATCTCCTGCACAGAGGGACGATTGTTCACGATCTTGTTGCTTACCATGTGCATCCCCAGCAGGATCCCCACATTCAGGACAGCAACCACGCCCAGCAGCGGCAGAGCGCTCAGCAGATTCCTCCACTTCTTCGTGGTGAGCAGCTCATAGAGGCAGTAGATGAGTACCGCACCCAGATAGAGCACCACAAACATAAATATCGTTTCCCCGTCCATTCCATCCCGCAAAACGCCGAACAGCGCACCCGTGACGAAAATGCAGTAGGTCATGGTCACCACAATGCGGTAGATGTGCTGGATGATGCGGTTCGGTGCGGGCTGTCCGGCTGCCTCGCTTCGGCGGATGCAGAACATCCAGCCGCCCACGGCAAAATAGAGCACACTCAGCAGCGCCGTATACACATATGCCTGCCAGCTGGGTGAGAACACATCCGATCCGGCGTAGCCGGCCAATGCCGCAATGAACGAGAATAGAATGTTGCTGGTATCCGAGAAAAATCCGCCGCTGTTCATCGGCACATAGAACGGCAGGTCATTGGTCAGGAAACTCCGCAGAAACAGCAGGCAGGCACGAGGCAGAAATAACAGGATCAGCGCCAGCAGAATGTTGGTAAAGACCGTGCCGCTAATGCTCATGGCGAGAAGCGTGCCGCACATCAGCAGCAGGCTCAGCATGAAAATCACGCCAAAATACGAGAAAAATGTGCTGTACAGTACTGTGATGTACTTGTGCACGGCAGCACATGCGATGAGTGAGGAAACTGTTCCCACAACAAGCAGCAGCAGCACCCACGCCAGAATCGACGCCGCATAGCTCAGATACAGCGTGATGCGCTTATGGGGCAGAGCGTGGTATAGATCCGATGCCGCACGGCTATTCAAGAAGTGGAACAGCACCAGCGTCATCAGCGGAGCAGCCGGTGCCGCCAAAAAGAGCACCGGATTGACGGCATAGACTTTCAGCACCTGTCGGATAAAATAGGGGTCGCCGGCAGCGTTGATCGCATATCCCGCCGGTGTCAGCACAGCGCCCAGCACGACCAGCACCAGCGCAAAGATTCCGATCATCTGGCACTGGCGAAATCCCTCCCGCATCAGGGAAAAGGAAAAGAGCGAATGTTTCTGTTTCATCTTCCAAGTCCTCCTCTCGCACGACAGTAGGCGGCAATACAAATTGCGCCCAGAATCAGAACGACCAGAAGCATGGCAATATTCCCCGCCATCTGCCGGCGTTCCTCCCGCTTTCGTTCCGGATTCAGATAAACATCCCGTTTTTCAAGCTCCTGCATGGTTCTTCTCCTCCTGCAATTCGTCGATATGGAAGGTATATCCCAATGTCTCCATCTCGTACGTAAAGACTTCCTCCAGTGTCAGCGGCAGCACATCCAGCAGAATCGGCTGCATCTCCTGCAGCTTCTGAACGATCTTCTCCCGATCGCCGCTGACGATCATATTGCACACGCTGCCGCTCTTCTCAAAGTGGGAGATCCGGATGCCCTCGAACTTCGAGCGGTCATATTCCTCGTGGAATGCGATCTGAATCTTAAACTGCGAGGTCTTCAGGTGCTCGATGTCGCTCTCCAGCACCAGTCCGCCCTTGTGCAGCAGTGCCAGCTGGTCGCACACATCCTCCAGCTCCCGCAGCGAGTGGGAGGTGATGATCGCCGAAGCGCCACGGTCCAGCACTTCCTCGCAAATCAGACTCTTGACATAGTTCCGCATCACCGGATCCAGTCCGTCAAACGTCTCGTCAAAGAACAGGTAGTCCGGATGTGTGGCGAGGGCGAGAATCGTGGCTGCCTGCCGGCGCATACCCTTGGAGAACTGCCCCAGGGACTTGTTCTTCGGAAGCTGCAATTTGTCGCAGAGCTTCCAGAAATGATCTGCATCAAAGTCCGGATAGAGCGCACGGTACATGCGGGCCATCCGCTTCAGGCTGGCACCACTCAAGAAGTACAGCTCATCCGGCACGTAGGCAATGCGCCGTTTTACCGCAGGATTGTCCCAGACCGGCTGACCGTCGATCAGTACCTCGCCCCCGTCCGGCTGGTAAACACCGGTCAGCGTCCGCAAAAACGTGGACTTTCCGGCACCGTTGGAGCCAACCATGCCGTAGATGCACCCTGTGCCAATGGTACAGGTGACATTTTGCAGCGCCGTAAAATCCTGAAACCGCTTGGTCAGATTCTGAATCTTAATCATGTGCCGCACCTCCCTCGCCGCCGGACGCAATCTTCTGCGCCGCATCGAAAAACGCCTGTTCCACGCAGGCACTGATCTCCTCCTTGGTCACACCGGCAATCGCCAGTTCCGTTAGAAGCTCGGTCAAATCCTTCATTCTGGCACGTCCTTTCTGGAGCAAATGTTCTTTTGCCTCCGCACAAACAAAGTACCCTTTTCCCGGCACCGACTGGATCAGCCCCCGGCTGTCCAGATCGGTATACGCTTTCAGGATCGTACGGGGATTGATGGAATGCATCATGGAAACGCCACGCACCGAGGGAATCTGGCTTCCTGCCGGCAGAACATCCGTCAGGATAAACCGTTCCACCTGTGCGATGATCTGTTCGTATACCGGTTCCCGTGACATCGGATCGATTTGAAACATCTGCATACCTCCATTTCTCTTTCATTTCGCCTCTGCAACAGTCTGTTATAACTGTTGTATGTATCATGCAACACATACAGTATAGCATACTTCCGGCAGCCTTGTCAAGGGGGGCTGCAAAATTTTTTTCCAAATTTGACGAAGTCCGGCGGATGTGCTATAATAATTTATATGAAATGTCACAGTTCGAAAGGAGAACACCATGCGCATTCGCTACCTCTTCCTGCTTCCGGAACTCGTCCTGCTCTTTTTCTTTGTCGCACCCATCTTCAAACGCATCATCAACGCCGGAAATTTCTGCGGCGCATTTGCCTGCGTGGTGCTCCTCGCTGCCACGTGGTTCTGTCATCCTCTGTGGCAGGCGATTCGCCGGCTCTGGACGCACCTCGCCGGAAAAATCGGCATCTGTGCGGTTTCACTGGTGCTCCTTGCCGGCGTGCTCTTCTGCGGTGCCATGTCAGTGCAGATGGTTCGTGCCATCTCCAGCGTCCCGCAGACTGCACAGACTGCTGTGGTACTGGGATGCCATGTGTACGGCACAGAGCCAAGCCCTATGCTGAAGCGCCGGCTGGAAGCAGCACGGGACTACCTCAACCAGTATCCGGAGACGGTCTGCATCGTCACCGGCGGAAAGGGCTTCGGCGAAGACATCACCGAGGCAGAGGCAATGAAAACGTGGCTGGTGGAACATGGCATCGCCGCCTCCCGCATTCTCACGGAGGACAAGTCCACGGATACGCAGGAGAATCTCCAGAATACCGCAGCGATTCTCGCTGAGAACAACATGGATACACACATCACCGTCATCTCCGACGGCTTCCACCTCTACCGTGCCACCATTCTGGCAAAGCGTGCCGGACTCACTGCCGACACATGGAGCGCCTACACCAAACCGCTATACGTCCCCACCTACTGGGTGCGGGAGTGGATGGCACTGTTCCAGCTGCTGGTGCTGGGGCACGGTTAATTTGCCCATGGAAAGGAACTGACAGGATATGCTGGAACAACTGACGCCACGTGTCTTTTATCTGCCTTTCTCGAAAACAGAGGGCAGTCCCTCGCTGGGCTACATCCGTGGCGACCGGTTTTCTCTCATGGTGGATGCCGGCACCTGTCCCGCCCACGTGGGAGAATACCAGAACGCTGTGACAGCAGCAGGATTCCGTCCGCCGGATTTCGTGGCGCTGACGCACTCCCACTGGGACCACTGCTTCGGACTGGGCGCACTCGCCATTCCCTCCATCGCCTGCATTCAAACCCGGCAGTCTCTGGAACTGGTGTCCACCCTTTCGTGGACACCGGATGGCATTCAGGAGAGCATCCGCCGCGGGATCCTCCCCCGCTCCTGTGCGCCGGTGATTCAGGAGCACTTCCCCGATCCGACATCCATCCGCATCGTTCTGCCCACAGTGGTATTTTCCGGTGCCATGACCCTCGATCTCGGCAACTGCACCTGCCGCATCCAGCACGTCACCAGTCCTCACGCACGGGACACCACCATTGTGTTTGTGCCGGAGGAACACATGGTGTTTCTGGGCGATGCGGTCTATCAGGAGCTGCGGAACGAGGTATGGACGGAGCATCCGGACAAGCTGCGGGCTCTGGTGCAGGAGCTGGAACCGCTGGACTTTTCCGTGTGTCTGCCGGGACACCAGCCGCCCATGAACAAACAGGATCTGCTGGACTGGTTTGCAAGACGCATCCAAAAAGCAGAGCAGAAATAGAAACAGCGGACGCTGCCGACTTTATTCGAAAAGTGGCAGCGTCCGCTGTTTTTCTTGGTATATCTCACGCAATTATGCAGTCTGCGCAAACTGGGAGCGATACAGATCCGCATAGAAGCCGTTCTTTTCCAGCAGTTCCTCGTGGGAACCCTGCTCGATGATATCGCCGTCTTTCATCACCAGAATCAGATCCGCATTCCGGATGGTGGACAGCCGGTGGGCGATGACAAAGCTGGTTCTGCCCTCCATGAGGTGATCCATTGCCTTCTGAATCTGCTGCTCTGTCCGGGTATCCACGGAGGAGGTCGCCTCGTCCAGAATCATGACCTTATTGTCCGCCAGAATGGCACGTGCAATGGTGAGCAGCTGCTTCTGTCCCTGGGAAACATTGCTGGCGTCCTCGTTCAGCTCCATCTGATAACCACCGGGGAGCTGGCGAATGAAGCTGTCCGCATGGGCAGCCTTTGCCGCTGCAATGACCTCTTCGTCTGTGGCGTCCAGTCTGCCGTAACGGATGTTCTCCATAATCGTCCCCTGAAACAGCCACGTGTCCTGAAGCACCATGCCAAAGGATTCCCGCAGCTGACGGCGGTCAAAGTCCCTGATGTCGTGGCCGTCCAGCAGAATTGTACCGCTGTTCACATCGTAAAACCGCATGAGCAGTTTTACCATGGTAGTCTTGCCGGCACCGGTTGGGCCAACAATGGCGATCTTCTGTCCCGGCTGTACCTGTGCGCTGAAATCGTGGATGATGCACTGCTCCGGCTTGTAGCCAAAGGAAACGTGTTCGAAATCCACACTGCCTCTTACCTGTTCCAGCTGCACCGGATGCTCTGCCGTCTGCACTTCCTCTTTCTCTTCAAGGAACTCAAAGACACGCTCCGAGGCAGCTGCCATGGACTGCACCTGATTGATGACCTGTGCGATCTGCTGCATGGGCTGGGTGAAGTTTCTGACGTACTGAATGAACGCCTGAATCTCACCAATGGTGATCGTGCCACGAATTGCCAGCAGGCTGCCGGACAGCGCCACAGCCACATAGCCCAGATTGCCCACAAACATCATGATCGGCTGCATCAGGCCGGAGAGAAACTGCGACTTCCATGCGGAGTGATACAGGGTGTCATTGGTCTTCTGGAACTGGGCAATGGTATCCTGCTCCTTGTTGTACGCCTTGATGACGGTGTGTCCGGCGTAGGTTTCCTCCACCTGTCCGTTGATGTGTCCCAGATATTCCTGCTGCTGTTTGAAGTACTTCTGTGACTTCTTTACCACAAAGGAGAGGAGCACCGCAGAGACTGGCAGAATGACCAGCGCAATCAGCGTCATCAGCGGTGAGATCTTCAGCATCATCACCAGCACGCCCACGATGGTTGCCATAGAGGTGATGATCTGGGTGATGCTCTGGTTTAGGCTCTGTCCCAGGGTGTCCACATCGTTGGTGATGCGGGAGAGCACCTCGCCATAGGTACGGCTTTCGAAATAGGACATGGGCATCCGGTTGATTTTCTCCGAGATGTCCTTCCGCATTCGGTAGCACACCTTTTGAGTGACGCCAGTCATCAGCCAGCCCTGAATGAAGCTGAACAGGGCGCTGAACAGATACAGGCCCAGTACGAACAGCAGAATCTTTCCGATATAGACAAAGTCAATGCCGCCTGTTCCCTGAATCTTCTCCATCAGACCGCTTGCCAGCGAGGTGGTCGCCTTGCCCATGATATCCGGCCCGATGACGCTGAACACAGTGGATGCCACCGCACACAGCATTACGACCACAATCGCCCCGTGAAACCGCTTCATATAGGAAAACAGCTTTCCGATGGAGCCTTTGAAATCCTTCGCCTTTTCCACTGGCATCTGACCGCCTCTCGGGCCGCCCATGCCATGCCGTCTTTCATTCGCCATCTGTCACCGCTCCTTTCTCTTCCCCGGACACACCCAGCTCTTCTGCGGAGAGCTGCGAGTTTGCGATCTGGCGATATACCTCGCAGGAGGCCATCAGCTCCTCGTGCGTGCCCTTTCCGACGATTTTTCCCTCTTCCAGCACCAGGATCTGGTCAGCGTGAAGAATGGTACTAATGCGCTGCGCAACGATCAGCAGCGTACTCTCCCGCACATTGTCGTGGAGCGCCTGCCGCAGTGCTGCATCGGTTTTCAGATCCAGTGCCGAGAAGCTATCGTCAAAGACAAAGAGCTTCGGGTGTTTGGCAACGGCTCTGGCAATGGTCAGACGCTGCTTCTGTCCGCCGGAGACGTTGGTGCCGCCCTGTGCAATGGTGCTGTCGTAACCGTCCGGTTTCTCGTCAATAAACTCTGTCGCCTGTGCAATTTCCGCCGCCTTCCGCATTTCTGCATCCGAGGCATCGGGGTTGCCGAACCGCAGGTTGCTGGCAATGGTGCCGGAGAACAGCACACCCTTTTGTGGGACAAAGCCTACCTGCTGCCGCAGGTATTCCAGGGATATCTCCCGAATATCCACGCCGTCCAGTGTGATCTTTCCACCGGTCACATCGTATAGACGGGGAATCAGATTGACCAGCGTGGATTTTCCGCAGCCTGTGCTGCCGATGATTGCCGTGGTCTGTCCCGGCTTTGCCGTGAAGGAGATATCCGTCAGGGCATTTTCCTCCGCTGACGGGTACCGGAAATTCACGTGGTCGAATTGCAGCACGCCGGTGCAGACCGCAGGATTCTGCGGTGCGCTGACCTCTTCAATGGAGGGCTTGGTCTGCAATACCTCGTCAATTCTGCCGGCAGCCACAGAGGCACGGGGCAGCATGACGGACATCATCGAGATCATCAGGAACGACATGACGATCATCATCGCATAGGTGATAAACGCCGTCATCGAGCCGACCTGCATCAGACCGTCATCCACACGGTGGGAAGCCACCCAGACAATGAGAATGGTCAAGCCGTTCATCAGGAGCATCATCAGCGGCATCATAAAGGTCATGACACGGTTGACAAAGAGATTGGTTTTCGTCAGATCACAGTTGGCAACGTCAAACCGCTCCTCCTCGGTACGCTCTCTGCCGAACGCACGGATGACCGGCAATCCGGTCAGAATCTCACGGGAGACCAGATTAACCCGATCCACCAGCTGCTGCATTTTCTTGAACTTCGGCATTGCCACCGACATCAAAAGTCCCACAATGCCCAGGATCAGAATCACGGCGAGCGCAATGACCCAGCCCATGCCTGCCTTGGTTCTGGTGACTTTCAGCACACCGCCAATTCCCAGAATCGGCGCATAGAGCAGCATCCGCAGGAAAATCGCTGTAACCATCTGCACCTGCTGGATGTCGTTGGTGCTTCTGGTGATGAGCGAGGCGGTGGAGAACTGATCCATCTCTGTGCCGGAGAACTGCACCACCCGGCGGAACACCTTGCCACGCAAGTCACGGCCCACGCCAGCGCCCACACGGGAGGCAAGATAGCTGACCGCAATGGTAGCTGCCATCATTGCCAGCGCCATGGCAAGCATTTTTCCGCCGGTCTGCCAGAGGTACGAGGTCTGGAGATGATCTACGTCCAGTCCGGCATTCTCATCGCACTGCACTGCATAGGCAATGCCCATGGACTGCACCAGCGAATCCCCCATGGTGTCCAGCATCTTCTCCAGCTGTTCCCGGCTTTGAGTCAGCACCGTTTCATCGAGCTGTCCGTTCTTCTGCATGGCAGCAAACAGCGGGCGCACATCCACGCAGGTGACAGCGGTCTTATTGCCGTCGTCATCCACCTCCGTGCGCTGGAACGGTTTCAGCTCCACGCCCATGGATGCGCCGATGTCCTCGATGCTCATCTGTTCCATCTGCTTGGCAGCCTCGCTGTCCTGCTGCTGGGACTCCAGCATCTGGCGGAAGCTGTCCTCACTCATCATGGACATCTGGTAATTCATCAGCACCGGCACCAGCAGATCGCTGTCCAGCTCCTCCCGCTTTTTCTCGGTGACCGAGTCCTTCTGCCGGTATTGATCGCCGGACTTCTCATAGACCTCCTGCCACTTCTGCTGTTCTGTTTCCGTCATAAAAATCTGCACGGTGTCATATTCCTCCGCAGTGACCTGCTCCGGCAGGATATGTTCCACACCCTTGCTCTGAATGCCCACATCAATGATGTTCGATGTGTACTGAGGCAGCGACAGGTCGCAAAACGCCTGCACCACCAGCAACAGCACAATGAGAAGCACCGATTTCCAGTAGGGCTTCAGGTTCTTAAACAGCTTTCCCATGCTTTTGCTTTGCTCCTTTCTTCATCTCTGCCAGTTCTTCCTCTGCCGCCGTATGGAGCCGCCGGAGCAGCTTCATCAGCTGTTTTGCCTCTTCTTGAGTAAACCGCCTCTGAATCCCCGCATGGAATTCCTCCAGCAGCTTCCCTGCCTCCGCTACCGCCGATTTGCCGGATTCTGTCAGTATGACATACGTATTCCGCCGATCCGACCGGCAAACCTCACGCCGCACATAGCCGTCGTTTTCCAAGCCGCGCAGGGTGCGGGAAACCGCCGGCTGCGGCACGTGCATCTCCTGCGTCATCATGGACACTGTGCAGCCCTCCGGATGTTTCTTTTGCAGGCAGGAGATGGCGCACATCGCCATGTAGTCCTGCCGTGCCAGGGGCAGCAAGGAGAACAGATTCAGGCTTCGAAACTGATTGACCAGCTCGAAAAAGGTATCCGTTTCACAGTTCAATCAAAACACCTCGCATTCCGCTAAATTAGATAACATAGTTATAAAATAACTTTGTTCTATTATAACGCATGTTATTCATCCTGTCAACCAGTCCGAAAAAATTTTCAGAAAACCATCACAAAAAAGTGCACTCCACCCAATCATGGGCAAAGTGCACCAATTATTTTGTGGGATATGTAGATCATCCAAACCGTTTCATGATCTTCTCACGAACCCGCCGTGAGATCTCGGCGGTGTGATCTGCCTCCCCCTCCGGAAGAGAGAGTCCGTGCAGCACGGAAACAGAGACCAGCAGATCGATCAGTGTCATCAGCACCAGTCCGATGACGATCTTGCGGGAAATGCTGTACGGCACAGTGTGATAAAGCTGTAGGAAAAACGGATTGACACGATACAGCGCATAGCATCCCAGCAGACCAAAGGGCAGCATCGTCTCCATGCAGACCCGGCCGTGAATGTTGAATTTCATATCGTTGTAATCCCACCAGCGTGTGTGAAAGAAGTGCTCCATCACCACACTGGCAGCGTACTCCAGCGCCGTGCAGAACACAATGATCATCACAAAAACAGCAGCGAAGCCAAATCTTGCGTGCTGAAACAGCACGGTGATCGTCACCATTCCCACGCCGTAAATCGGACAGCAGGGACCCAGCAGAAACCCGCGGTTTACCAGACGATGCTCCCGAATCCCGCAATACACCATTTCCATGCACCACCCCAGCAGGGAATAGACATAGAACAGCACAAGATATTCTGTGAGATTGGATGCCATGTTATATCTTCCTCCTGATATAGCGGATCTGGAATTGATACCAGAATCCAGCCAATGTTTCTAACGTCGAACAGTACTTGTCCACCATGCAGACGATGACTGCCTCCCGGGAATGAGGCATATGGCGGAATGTCAGCGGCCACATATGGCAGCGAATGATGTGCTGCACTTTCCGGTTGATCTGAAAATGCCGCTTGGCGTTGCGGCAGGCCGTATACGGATGAGAAAAGCCATGCAGCGAACCCTTCTTCTCCTGATGATGATGCCAGTCATACAAATAAAAGTCGTGCAGCAGCGCCCCCACTGCCAGATCACGATAATTCACACGCAGGTGCAGCCGTGAGGCAAAAGCACAACTGGCGTACATCACAGACAAGCAGTGCTGCAATGTCGTCGTGGTTCCATGCTGAATGTGGTCGTTCATGGAACAGACCAGATCATCTTCCAAATACGGGAGCAGATATGCCTGAAGTTCTTTTAACTCTGTCTTTTCTTCCACAGATTGTTCAATCCCTTTCATCGTTTGGCTCCGGCGGAGCCTGTTTCGTTGCTTTCACGCAATCCTGCCTGCAATGTCCTCGTACCTCTCGCCCAATTCATCTACATTATATCCCATTCCCGTTTGATTGTCAACAAATTCAACGTTATTTTTCTCTCCTCCCCGCCAAAAATACAGTGATTTCGTCTGATTTTTTTCGACAATCTGCCGAATTTCGAAATATTTTCCGAAAAGCCCCCTCGTTCCTTCATGGATTTTCTCAAAAAATCTTGAAATTTTCTAGCAAGTCTGTTATAATTAAGTTGCAGCACACTCAGCACAGTGCAGAGGACAGTCATCAGCATCCATGAAACCGCATTTCCCAAGGAGGGAATCTTTTGAAAATACGCATTTTTCTCGCATCCGCCGCAATGCTTTGCAGCGCAGTCATGTTAAGCCATATCCACGCCGCCGCCGAGAACATCCGGCGCACCCCCGTTTTCTCCGGCATCGAACAATTCGAGTTGCCAATGGGCACGCCGGAGAGCTGGGAAAATCCGGAAGAGGGCGTCTTTTACTACTATGACATCGACGGCATTGCCGTCACCGGAGAAGTCATGATCGGCGACACGCCCTATCTCTTTGCGCCGGACGGACAGCAGTGCACCGGCTGGCAGACCGTTTTCGGCAAGCGGTATTTCTACGACGTTCTCACGGGACAGCCCCAGTTCGGCTGGATCTCCTATCTGGACCGCTATTATTATGTGGACGCAGCAAATGGCAAGCAGTCCGATACACAGGCAGCGCTGCCCAGCCTGCAGGGGAACAGCGATACCCCTTATTATGCGCTGGACGAATACGGCATTTTGCAAACCGGATTTTTCACGGAGTCCGACGGTTCCCGCTATTACGCCGACCCTGCCACCGGTGAAATGGCATTCGGCACGGTGGACATTGACGGTGTGCCCTATCGCTTCGACAAGGACGGCAAACAGCTCACCGGCTGGCAAAACTGCAACGCCAATCTCTATTACTTCGATCCGGAGACCGGCGAGAGCCAGCTTGGCTGGATGGAATGGAACGGCAGCCGGTACTACATCCAGCCGGTACTACATCACGCCGGAGGGCGGAAAACAGATCGGCGAGATCGTTGCGGACGGAATCCCCTATGTGCTGGACAATTTCGGCAGACAAAAGACCGGATTCCGCACCCTCTCCGACGGCACCGTCCACTGCTATGACACAGACGGCACAGCACTGTGCGGACTGCACACCGTACAGGGAAGCACCTACCTCTTCTCAGAGGATGGCGCAATGGAAACCGGCTGGCAGACCGTCGGCACAGATACCTACTATTTCCAGACGAGTAGCGGCGCTGCAACTGTGGGCGCTGCACAAATTGACGGCAGCAGCTACCACTTCAGCGCATCCGGTGCGCTGGAATACGGGCTGATTCAGGACGGCGGCAGCACCTATTACGCTGGCGAGAACGGCGTGCTCCAGACCGGATGGATCACACTGGACAGCCAGCGGTATTACTTCCATCCGGAGAGCTATCTCGCTGTCACCGGCATCGCCTTCATTGACAACACACCGTACTGCTTCTCTGCATCCGGCGAAATGCAGTACGGTCTTGCCGACACTGGCACAGGTTTGTGCTATGCCGGAACAGACGGCGCACTGCAAACCGGCTGGATTCGGGTGGGACAGGAACAGTACTACTTCCAGCCCAAGACCTACCTCGCAGCGCAGGGCTTCACCGCCATTGACGGCAAGAAGTACTACTTCCAGAGCAGCGGATGCATGGCACGGGGCTGGATTCAGAACGGCACAGAGTACGCCTATGCCGACGAATTCGGCGTGATTCAGGACGACCTCTACAAGCAGTCCACTGCGCCCTACAATCCCATGGCAGTTCTCAAGGCGGACAGTGTCACCAATCTCAACGGCGTCACCACCTATCAGTATTTTATCCGCAACCACAACGTTTATAACATCGATCTGCCCAACTACCGCATGACCGATGTCATCGGTGTCACAGTGCACAACACCCCTCGTGTCACCGCCAATACAGGAACGACACAGGCAGAGCAGTACACCAGAGCCACAATCAATGGCAACATGAATGATGTGCGTGTCCACTACTATGTGGACGAGAACTGCGCATGGCAAAATTCCAGCCACGCCTTCACCGGCTGGCACGCTGCGGACGGCGCCGGCGACGGCAACCGCAAGACCATCTCCATCGAGTGCATCATGGCAAGTTCCACCGATGCCACCAGCCTCAAAGCAGAGGACAACTGCGCACGTCTTGCTGCTTACCTGCTTTTCCTCTATCACAAGGATGTCAGCAGTTTGTACACCCACACCCATTGGCTGAATGTTCGGGACGGCAAAACCGGCAGCACAGATTACCTCAACACCGCATCGCACCCCTATAAGATGTGCCCCTACTACATTCTCCCCCACTGGAACAGCTTCAAGGCAAAAGTCCAACAGTACATCGACATCCTGAACGCCAAGGGATAACCAAATAAAGTTACAGCAAAAACCGGCTGCCCCGAAATCCCACGGGACAGCCGGTTTTTCTA
>NZ_FR898011.1:0-6907 GCF_000437175.1 Ruminococcus sp. CAG:330
AATCCGCATATATTTCCTACGAACACAAGCTCTTACTGTTTGGTGCTGATGCGCATGGAGATGTCGAAGCACTTCACAGAGTGTGTCAGTGCGCCCAGCGAGATGATGTCCACGCCGGTTTCCGCAATGCTGCGGATGGTTGCCTCGGTGACGTTGCCGGATGCCTCCAGCGGAACCCTGCCGTTCACCAGCTGCACTGCCCTGGTCATCTCTTCGCAGCTCATGTTGTCCAGCATGATGATGTCAGCGCTGGCGGACAGTGCCTCTTCCAGCTCTGTCAGGGTGCGGACTTCTACCTCGATCTTCACCATGTGACCGATCTTGGCACGGAGCGCCTGCACTGCCGGCGTGATGCCGCCGTAAGCGTCGATGTGGTTGTCCTTGAGCATAGCGCCGTCGGACAGATTGTAGCGGTGGTTCTTGCCGCCGCCCACGGTGACTGCATACTTCTGAAGCGGACGCAGTCCGGGGAGTGTCTTGCGGGTGTCGGTGATCTGTGCCCGTGTGCCCTCCACCAGTTCCACACAGCGGCTGGTCGCAGTGGCGATGCCGCTCATGTGCTGGAGGATGTTCAGTGCCGTGCGCTCGCCCTTGAGGAGCGTCTTGGTGCTGCCGGTCATGGTGGCGATGATGTCGCCCTTCTTTACCTTTTCGCCGTCGTGGATGCGGATGTCCATCTGGAATCTGCCGCCCACCAACTCAAAGACACGCTTTGCCACGTCAATGCCGCAGAGGACACCGCTGTCCTTTGCCAGATAGTACGCCTCGCTGGTGTGTGCGTCGTCCATGAGGTTGTCTGTGGTAACGTCAATATAATGAATATCCTCTTCCAGTGCTGTGGTGATCAGCCGGTCGATGTAGGTCTGCTGTAGCATCATAATGGTAGAAATCCTTTCTGTCGCTTTTTTAGAGTACTTCTTTCAGGATGATATAGGCAACGGTTGCCAGAGATTTTGCCTCCACATAGTCTGCGTCTACGATGTAGTTGCCGTTGAGAAGCTGGTTGCGGATTTCCTCGATGCGCCGGAATCCCTCCGGCAGCTTCTCCTTGTTGGGAATGACGAAATAGTTTTCCTGCATGATCTTCCGGATCTCAGTGCGGAAGCCCTTGGGCAGCTTCACCGCATCCGGCTTTGCCGGGAATGCTGCGGTTTCAAAGGTCTCCGGCGCGTCGGACATCTTCTTGGCGATGTCCAGTGCTGCCTGGCGGGAGAATACCAGTGCCTCCAGCAGGGAGTTGCTGGCAAGGCGGTTGTTGCCGTGAACGCCGGTGTGCGAGCACTCACCTGCGGCGTACAGATTGGGGATGGTGGTCTCCGAATTGGTGTCCACCTGAATGCCGCCCATGAGGTAGTGCTGGCACGGGAAGATCGGAATCGGTTCCTTGGTCATGTCGTAGCCCTGTTCCAGAACCTTTTCGTAGATCATGGGGAACCGGTTGCGGACGAACTCCGGATCCTTGTGGGAAATGTCCAGATAGAAGTTGTCGGACTTGGTCTCCCGGCTCTCCAGAATGATAGAGCGGGATACCACGTCACGGGGTGCCAGCTCCAGCCGCTCGTCATAGCGGTCCATGAACCGCTCCTTCTTGCAGTTGAGCAGGTAAGCGCCTTCGCCGCGGACTGCCTCGGAGATGAGGAAGCACTCTCTGGTGTGGTGGTCGTTGAAAGCGGTGGGATGGAACTGGATCAGGTGCAGATTGCGGATCTCTGCGCCGTTTTCATAGGCAAAGGCAATGCCGTCGCCGGTGGCAATTTTGGAATTGGTGGTGAAGCTGTAGACCCGTCCGATACCGCCGGTTGCCAGCAGCATGAAGTGGCTGTTATATGTGGTAAAGGAGCCGCCCTGCATGATGTTGACCGAGAAACCGGTGCCGGTCTTTTTCATGCCCACCATCATAGCGTGTTCCAGAATGGTGACATTGGGCAGGGTCTTGACCTTGCGGATGAGCTTGTCCAGAATCTCTGCGCCAGTGGCATCCTTGTGGTGGAAGATGCGGTGGCGGCAGTGACCGCCCTCCAGTGTCCGGTGCAGCTCGCCGTCCGGCGTGCGGTCGAAATCCACGCCCATGTCCAGAATTGCCTGAATCTCGTGGGCAGCGTGGGTGGTCAGAATGTGCAGCGTCTCCGGATTGTTTTTGAATCCGCCGGCAACCATGGTGTCATGCTCATGCAGTTCAATGGAATCCTGCGGGGACTTGTATACACCGGCAATTCCGCCCTGCGCCAGTGCAGAGTTGCACAGCGTCAGCTCCTGCTTGCAGACCAGCAGAACCCGGCAGGAGGCGGGAAGATTGATTGCACCGTATAGTCCGGCTGCACCGCAGCCCGCAATGATCACATCAAAATTGTTTTCCATAACATTCACGCTTTCTATTCGTTTTCTATGGGGTGTTCCGTTTTCCAAAATGCACCTAATACACCTGTATAAGGGTTGAAAGGCACACTTTGTCCCGCTTCTGGCGGTGTTTCCATCCTAGTATAGCATACCTCGCCCCATTTGTCACTACTTTTTGCGCACTTTCGGAAAATTGCGCAAAATGGAAAGCGAAACCTGTTAAATTTTTGACAAATGAAAGCGGCGGTACGGAAAAACGGGGGATTTGGGGCGGGGATTTCTTTTCCAATGGAAATTCTGTGGAATATTTACAGAAATACCTTGACAAGCAGCCGGAAACAGTGTAAAATAATATTGTTGTATCAATTTACAAAACGAATTCCGGCGCAGTTCTGCCGGAAAGCGCTGCATTTCTGGAGAGTCTGCGGACTCTCGTGTGCGTTTGATTTATTTGATAAGCTGCGGGCAACGCCTGCGGTTGTGTGCTGGTCGGTGTGTCTTTTTGTGCACGGCGGGCACTCTAGATGTGGATGCTGAATCAAGCAAAATATAATGTTCCTCAAAGCCGGCTCTGTGCGGCAAAAATCGTGCTGCGGACTGGCTTTGGTTTCGAAAGATGCAAAATAGGATTGTTGTATGGAAAGGAGTCAGAATTCCATTGGAAATTCCGACACTGCGGCGGAGGGGGTTGTGTCTGTACAGGGTGAGAACTGTGCGGATGCCAGATCGCAGTTTTGAAAAATGAATACGAACGCACATGCCTTTTTGGCGAAAATGCTGTTGTACCGATATACAAAAGTCAAAAAAGGAGGTTGTGCAAAAAATGCCTAGTTTGAATTTGGCAGTTGCCATTGTGCTGTGTCTGGTGGCATTGCTGGCAGGTGCCGGCATCGCCGGAATGGTATCCTATCGAAAGGGTATCGCTGCCGGCGTGGAACAGCGGAAACAGCAGGCGGAAGCTGCCATTGGCTCTGCGGAAAAGGAGGCAGGCCGGATTCTGGAAGATGCCCAGCGGGAAGCCGATGCCAAGAAAAAGAACGCATTGGTCGAGGCAAAGGACGAGATCTATAAGCTTCGTTCGGAGGCGGAAAAGGAAATCAAGGACAGACGCTCGGAAGTTGGCCGGCAGGAACGCCGTGTGCAGCAGAAGGAAGAGAGTCTGGACAAGAAGACCGACAATCTGGAGCGAAAGGAAGAGTCCCTCAAGCGGAAGATCCAGACGGCCGAGCAGCGCCTGGCAGAGGCGGAGGAAGTCAAGGCAAGCCAGATGCAGGAGCTGGAACGCATCTCAGAGCTGACACGGGAGCAGGCAAAGGAATACATCCTGCAAAGCCTGGAGGATGAGCTGACGCACGAAAAGGCGCTGAGGCTGTCCAGCTATGAGCAGCAGCTCAAGGACGAGTGCGAGGACAAGGCACGCAGCTACATCTCGCTGGCCATTGCCAAGTGCGCTGCCGATCAGGTTTCGGAGTCGGCGGTCTCTGTGGTAACGCTGCCCAACGACGAGATGAAGGGACGCATCATCGGCAGAGAGGGACGGAACATCCGTGCGCTGGAAACGCTGACCGGTGTCGATATCATCATCGACGATACGCCGGAGGCAATCGCCCTGTCCTGTTTCGACCATGTGCGCCGTGAGGTTGCCCGGATCGCACTGGAAAAACTCATCAACGACGGCCGGATTCATCCGACCAAGATCGAGGAAATGGTGGAGAAAGCAAAGCGTGAGGTGGAACACCGCATCCGTCAGGAGGGCGAACGTGCTGTGCTGGAAACCAATGTCCACGGTCTGAATAACGAATTGGTCAAGCTGCTGGGCCGGCTGTACTACCGCACCAGCTACCGGCAGAATGTTCTGGCACACTCCATCGAGGTTGCAAAGCTCGCCGGTGTCATGGCAGCAGAAATGGGCGTGGATGCCAATCTGGCACGCCGTGCCGGACTGCTCCACGATATTGGTAAAGCGCTCACCGCTGAGAGCGAAGGCTCCCACGTCCAGATCGGCGTGGATGTCTGCCGGAAGTACAACGAGAACGCCGATGTCATTCATGCTATCGAGGCGCATCACAACGACGTTGAGCCACGCACTGCGGTTGCCTGTATTGTGCAGGCTGCCGATGCGATCTCGGCAGCACGCCCCGGCGCAAGAAGCGAGAACTACGAAAACTACATCAAGCGGCTGCAAAAGCTGGAGAGCATCTGCTCCTCCTATGAGGGCGTGGAAAAATGCTATGCCCTGCAGGCAGGCCGTGAGATTCGTGTCATGGTAGTGCCGGAAATCATCAACGACGAGAAGATGGTTCTGGTGGCACACCAGATCGCAAAGCAGATCGAAGCAGAGATGGACTACCCCGGTCAGGTCAAGGTCAACCTGATTCGGGAGAGCCGTGTGGTCGATTACGCAAAATAAGAACCTGTCTTTACAAGCGTATCCACGTATATTTCTTGTATAGACAGGTTCTAAAGAATCAGCAAAGCCCTGACTTCCGTTTGGAAGCTCAGGGCTTTTTGTGTCATGCTATAAAAATCAGAATTTTGTCACAGGCTCCGGCGCAGCCTCCATGTCCTCCCGTGCAATGTCAAAGGTGAAGCACTGGGACTGGTCGGTCAGACCGGCAGCGGGGAAGTAGAGGAATGTCACCGTGGAGAAGTCCGCCGGCAGCTCTGCTCCCACGTAGCCCTGCCGGGATTCTCCGGCGGGGATGGGATCGTTGAAGCTTTCGGCGTCCTCGCCGAATTGCAGCATGACAAAGCGGTTGCTGCGGATGTCAATGCCGGGATAGCCCTCGCCGTCCGCCAGAATGGCGAAGCTGTTGGAGAGGAAGCTGGTGGCAAGATCCTGATCGGTGTTGTTGTGGATGGTCAGCTGGAAGAAGACCAGTCCCAATTCCTGTTCGTCCTCGGTGAACGTGTGGTCGGAGAGGTACACCTTGTCCAGTGTGGCACTGACGCCTTTTGCCTCCACTTCCTTGCCCACCTCAGCGGTCTGGAAGTTGACCTCCTGCGAATCCGCCTCCTGCAATGCAGGCGAGGAGGTGACGGCGGATTTGTCCTCTACAATGCGAACCGTGCCCTTTTCAGTCTTGCTGCCGCAGGCAGTGCAGGAGAGCAGAAGCATGGCGCCGGTGCAGAGTCCTACGAATTTCCAGTATGTTTGTTTCATGAAAAAGAGTCCTTTCTGTCGAAGTTGTATAGAAAAAAGACTGCCCTGTTTCCGGCAAATTAACCGGAGCAAGACAGCCTTTTGCGAAATGTACCGATGCTTAGTCAGCTTCAATTGCGTCTGCCGGACATTCATTTGCACAAGAACCGCAGGAAATGCATGCATCCTCTGCAATTTCATACTTGTCAGCACCCTCGGAGATTGCGCCTACCGGACATGCACTCTCACAGCTGCCGCAGCTCAGACATGCGTCTGTAATCTTATATGCCATTTTCATTTCACCTCCGCTCGGGAAACGCTTTTGCTTGCGGAATGGGAAGCGCTCCGGAGGAACGGTCCGCATTCCGAAGCGGCGGGGGGAATCCCCCTGCTGCCTCTATTATAGCAGATTCTTTTTCAAAAAGCAAGCGTTTTTCCATAGCAGGAAAAAGTTTTTTCTGCGGGCTTATTCCAGCACGTGTTCCAGCGCCTGTCCGAAGATGGAGGAGATGTGGGAGTCCGCCAGCGAATAGAAAATGGTCTTCCCCTCCCGGCGGCTGGTGACCAGCCGGGACTGCTTGAGGATGCGCAGCTGGTGGGAGATGGCAGACTGGGTCATTTCCAGCTTCTGTGCGATGTCCCGCACGCACTCCTCCTGATGGAACAGGACGAAGATGATGCGGACACGGGTGGGATCTCCGAAGATCTTGAACAGATCTGCGACTTTGACCAGTGTTTCCTCTGACGGCATCTGTGCCGGAAGCAGGGTGTGCGGGTGGTGGTGATGCGGTTCCATGCGGACATGCCTCCCTTGCGGTGATTTCTTCTGAATACCATCATACGACATTTTTCCGGATTTGTCAAGCAACGGCAGCGAAAATGCACGCAGAGCCGTTTGGAGAAGGCACTCTTATCGGGAATCGCCTTTCAGAAATTCTGGCTTTGGCAACCGCATGTCTGCACTTGCCGGTTGACGAAATCTGTCGAAGAAAATCGAGAAAAATCGGAAAAACTTGTTTTCCCGTATAGTACACATTGCTGAAATGAAAATTTCAAAAAATCGAACCTTTTTATTTTTGCTTCACTAAACTATGCGGAATATCGGTGTGTTATAATAAAGGCAATATTACAATGGTATCGGAAACGATGCCATTTCGAAAGTGCCGCTGAAGGGGACGGCGTAGATCAGAAAGAGGAAATTATGACAGCAACAAAACAAGAGCGCCGGCAGCAGGCTGCGCCGGCACAGAGTGTGGACGTGGTCGAAGACTTCGACTACAGCAATCACTCAGATTCCTATAACCAGGCGTTTAAAGCATGGCGCAAGGACGAGAAGAATGACTATGTCTTCCGCTGCAAGCAGGGGACGGAAGTTGTGTATGTGGAGGGAAAGGGCTACTCTGCTTCCGATCCGGCGGCGGAAGAGCG